>JAZDIO010000109.1:0-4011 GCA_043804965.1 Candidatus Firestoneibacteriota bacterium
TCTATATCAGAACAAAACTCGGCTTAAATCCTGAGGCTATAAAAGGATAATTTATTTGCCCGATCTTCCGGCGTTCTCTTCGACCTCTCCACTTGGTTCGCGAATACTATTTAAGCGAATGCCTGCGGGAAGAGGACGTAAAGAACGGGAAAGTAACTACGCATTCTCCCAGCTGCCGTATTCTATAATTCCTTTATACAAAATCTGAAAGGTGACTTTGAGCGCGCAGTATATCGGGACGGCTAAAAGCATTCCCCATAATCCCATAAGCGCTCCGCCGATAGTTACTGATAAAATTACTGCTATAGGATGAAGGTTAACCGACTGTCCGACAGCTATCGGAGATACGGCAACATTATCTATTAATTGGACTCCCATCATTACGGCGACAACGGAGCCCGCCATTGTTCCGGATTTATGTTCAACAAGTGCAATAAAGATTCCCGGCAGCATCCCCATGATAGGGCCGAGATACGGGACAATATTTGTTATTCCGCAAATTATTCCTATGATAAGGGCATACTTCAAGCCGATAAGGGAGAGGCCGATAACGGAGAGAAGGGCTACAATAGTGCAATCAATAAGCTGGCCTCTGATATAATTTCCGACTGATTTGTTGATTTCAAAAAGGAGACACAAGACAGTTTCAAAATATTTATTGGGGGCGATACGGATGATATTTTTTCTGAATTCCCTTCCGTCTTTTAATATAAAAAAAGTAAGGAAGAGAACTATCAAAGTGCTGGTTATCAAACCTAAAAGCGTTTTTAGAATATAAGGCATCTTCTCGCCGAGCATTGTCGGAAGATCTCCGATTTTATGCGTAATCATCTCTTGAAGCATGCCTTTTTTTATGTTGGGAATTTTTGCTTCAAGCATTGCCGCGATCTCCGTTAAGCTTGATTTTATTCTTTCAATATAGGCGGGAATTTGTGTTTTAAAAAGGATTATTTCGGCTTTGATGCTTTCAAAACCTAGACAGGCTGTTAAGCCGGCGATAACTATAAATCCGATAAAGATCATGGCGACAGCCCAAGCTCTTTTTATTCCCCAGCTTTCAATCTTATCAGCAAGCGGATTTAACGCGTATACAAGAATAAAAGCAACCAGAAAAGGGGTGAGCAGATCCTGCGCCAGATAAAATATTACAAGAGCAACGAGGATTGCAAAATAAATTCCAAAGAGCTTTGCCCAGTTCCAGACTTTAAGATTCTGTCTCTGTTCCATTTCCCGCTCCTTTTAAGGTTGATTCCGTTGTCGTTCTTAAACGTTTTGCTATCATCTGGGAAAGTTGGAGAAGTACTTTTGATCCAAGTCTCGGATCCCTTTTTAAAAGCTCCAGGAAATCAGGCCTATAAAACCCGAGTATCCTGGTTTTTCCTGCTGCTATCGCGGTTGCCGATCTTGGAGATTCGTCCAGGAGTGCGATTTCTCCGAAAAAATCCCCCGGTTTCATGGTCGTAAGTTCTATTTCTCGTGCATCCGTTTTCTTTAAAAGCCTGATATTCCCGGATCGGATAATATACATTCCCGCTCCTGGTTCTTTTTCATGAAAAACCTGCTCCCCGTCCATATATTCCCGTTCATGAGTAATAATTTCTATTTTGTTGAGTTCTACTAAATTAAGATCGGAAAAAATAGGTACTTTTTCCAGGATTTTTACTATTTCGCTTTTTTCCACCCCGAAAATATTTCTCAACCTCTCAAAAATTCTTTCTGCAATATTAGGCATTTAATCCTCCGGAAAATTATTTGAAAATTCCTGTTTATATCTAACCAGGGCTTTTTCAATAAGTTCAACAGTCTTTGGCTCGAGGTCTAAAAAGTCTTTTATCCTTGTAACAAGTTTATTATAGTTTTCATCCATAAATTTGTACAGGTCCGTTTCAAATGCTTTTACTTTTTCCACCGGCACATCGTCGAGATAGCCTTTTGTTACAGCGAAAAGAATTATTACCTGCCTTTCCACGGAAACAGGGGTATATTGGTTTTGCTTGAAGATCTCTACCAGCCGCTGACCGCGGTAAAGCTGGGATTGGGTTGCCTTGTCAAGCTCCGCGCCAAATTGGGCGAAATTTACAAGTTCCCAGTATTGACTTAAAATGTTTCTGAGCCCGCCTGCTATTTTTTTCATAGCTTTATTCTGCGCAGCGCCTCCGACCCTTGAAACTGAGAGGCCTGCGTTTATTGCAGGGCGTATGCCGGAGTAGAATAAATTACCTTCAAGGTATATCTGTCCGTCGGTTATAGATATGACATTAGTCGGAATATACGCGGAAATATCTCCCGCCTGAGTTTCAATAATAGGAAGCGCTGTTAAGGTGCCGCCGCCTTTTTCCCCGCTCATCTTTGCTGCCCTTTCAAGAAGACGCGAATGAAGATAAAATATATCTCCGGGATAGGCTTCTCTGCCCGGAGGCCTGCGAAGTAAGAGCGATATTTGCCTGTAGGCAACAGCATGTTTTGAAAGATCATCATAGATTATCAGCGCATGTTTTCCGGAATTTCTGAATTCTTCTCCTATGGAACAGCCGGCGTAGGGTGCTATATATTGAAGGGATGCGGGGTCTGAAGCGGTTGCGGAAACAATTATTGTATGATCAAGTGCCCCGTTTTTTTGAAGGGTATCAACGACCTGCGCGACCGTAGAGTTTTTCTGTCCGATGGCAACATATATACAAATAACATCGGTATTTTTTTGATTAATTATGGCATCTAGGGCTATCGCGGTTTTGCCGGTCTGTCTGTCTCCGATAATGAGCTCGCGCTGGCCTCTTCCTATCGGAATCATGGAGTCAATGGCTTTTATTCCTGTTTGCAGCGGATTTTTTACCGGCGCTCTTTCCACGACAGAAGGCGCTCGCATTTCGATAGGTCTTGTTTTTTTGCTGGGGATCACGCCTTTGCCGTCCAGGGGATTGCCGAGTGCATCAATAACTCTGCCGCAGAGTTCTTTTCCTACGGGTACTTCTACCACGCGGCCGGTGCATTTTACAAGATCACCCTCTTTGATTGCTTTATTGTTTCCGAGAATTACTATACCGATGTTGTCTCTTTCCAGATTGAGCGCTAGGCCTGAAACCCCTTCGTTAAAATCCACAAGCTCAAAATATCTTACTTCGTCCAGGCCGTATACGCGGCAGATTCCGTCCCCGACCTGAAGTACTATGCCGGTGTTTTTCCGGTCCAGCTTGCTTTCGAAGTCGGCAATAAGTTCTTTTAGTATTGAAGTTATCTCTTCCGGATTTGTCTTAACATCTTTTGCCATAAATAACCCCTTTATTCCGTTACGGAACTTGCTATTTTAAAAGCAGTGTTCTTATCTTTGAGAGTCTGTTTCTTAAACTTCCGTCAATCATTTCATTTCCTATGGTTATAACCAGGCCGCCTATAAGTTCCGGATCCACGAAATACTCCACAAGAAATTTACCGTTGTATCTTTTTTCCAGGGCCTGCCTGATCTTTTCCCGCTGGTCCGCTGGTACTGGAAATGCGCTTTTTACTTCTGCTTCACGAAACCCGTGTTTTGCGTCATAGAGGTCCTTAAACCCTTCTCTTATTTCCGGTAGAAATTCAAAACGTTTCTTCTCTATAAGCAAACAGAGTAAATTAACAAACTCTGACGGAACGGCAGATTCGTATTTGACGAAACTTTTTCTGAGCAAGGCTTGTTTTTCGGCAAAAGAAAACCTCGGATTTCCAAAAGTGTTAAAAGCCTCTTTTTTCAGGGCATCAGCGAAATTGAAAAGAGCAGTTCTGCAGCTGTCTACGCTGTTTTTTTCTTCAGCTATCCCGTAAAAGGCAAGCGCATATTTTTTACCTATCGATTTTGCCAGCATCTATTTCCTTTAGTATTTCGTTAATAATCCTGTCCTGGTGTTTTTTATCCATTTTTTCTTTCATAATTTTCTCGGCATATGCGGATTCGACAGAGATATAGGCAGTATCGATGTATTCCAGCAAGTACAGAGGTATACGGCCTTCCATGGTATGTCCTGAAATACCGGGGGC
>JAZDIO010000110.1:0-4430 GCA_043804965.1 Candidatus Firestoneibacteriota bacterium
TATCAAGTTTTCTGCTTCAGAAATTCCGTCATTCATCCCTTCGATAAGAACATATTCTATTGTTATCTGTAATTTAGCAGACAAACAATAATCCCTTAAAGCTTCAAGTAATGAGGAGATTTTATACTTTTTGTTCACAGGCACCAGCTTACTTCTAACACTGTCAAAGGTGGAATGCAGGGACACCGAAAGCCTGACTCTTAGTTTATCCTCAACAAGCCTCTTTATCCCCGGTATTATTCCGCAGGTGGAAACGGTTATCCGCTTTTGATTAATACATATTCCGTCAGAATCAGAAAATATCGTTATTGCCTTTTTTAAATTATCATAATTGGCGAGAGGTTCCCCCATCCCCATAAAAACAACATTTTTTACTTTCACTCCTCTATTTCTCTCAACTTCAAGGAGCTGACCTGTCATCTCCCCCGGTAAAAGATTGCGAGTAAGCCCCATTTTACCGGTTGCGCACATAAAACAGCCGTAAGCACACCCGACTTGCGTAGAGACACACAAGGTATTGCCATACGGTTGAAGCATCAGCACACTTTCGATTTTTTTACCGTCTGCCAGTTCAAAAAGGTATTTAACGGCATCTTTATTACGGGATTCTGTTTTTTTTATAATACTCAAGAAAGAAAGCTTGTATTCTTCTTCAAGTTTGGGGCGGAGAATCTTTGACAAATTACTCATATCAGAAAAAGATACTGCTCTTTTTTTATAAACCCAATTAAAAACCTGCACGGAATTAAATTTCTTTCCGCCAAGCTCAATTACCCGGGCTGCAAGTTCTTCTTTGGTAAGATCAAATAAGTTTTTCAATCTTAATCAGTGTTTAAAATGCCTGACACCGGTCAGGACCATGGCAATACCAAGTTTGTCCGCAGTATCTATGACTTCCTGATCTCTGATCGAACCGCCGGTCTGGATAATTGACGTAACTCCTGCTTTTTTTGCAGCTTCAATGCCGTCAGCCTTAGGGAAAAAAGCGTCCGAACAAAGCACGGCACCTTTTGCTTTTTCTCCGGCCTGTTCTGCCGCAATCCTCACCGAACCAACACGGTTCATCTGTCCGGCTCCGACTCCGAGCGTTACACCGTTTTTCACAATAAGAATTGCATTCGATTTAACATGTTTTACAATCTTCCAGCCGAACAGCATATCCGCAAGCTCTTCTTTTGACGGCTGCTTTTTTGTAACAACTTTCAGATCACTTTCCGATATTGATTTTAAATCACGGTCCTGAACTAAAACTCCTCCGACAACTTTTTTGACCGTAAATTCATTATCTCTTGATTTGTCAGAACCAAGCCCTTTGATTTCCAAGAGCCTTATATCCTTTTTCTTCTTTAAAATCTCAAGCGCTTCAGAATCAAACTCCGGAGCAAGAACAAGTTCCAGGAACTTACCGGCAAGAAAATCTGCTATCTTTGCCGTTACTTTTCTATTTACGGCAATAATCCCGCCGAAAGCAGAAACAGGATCCGCTTCATAAGCAGAAATAAAAGCCGCATCTATATCCTTCCCAACCGCAGTACCGCAAGGATTAGCATGTTTAATCACAGTAGATGCGGGTTCACTAAACTCTTTTATTATCTCAACGGCGGCATCTGCATCCATAATATTATTATAAGATAACTCTTTCCCGTGCAATTGCTTTGCACTGGATATCGACGGTTCTCTTCCTTTGCCCTTAACATAAAAAGCGGCCTTTTGATGCGGATTTTCACCGTAACGGAGCTCCTGCGCTTTCTTCATAGAGATATTAAACATCTCGGGCATCCCGCCTGCCTGAACTTTTTTACTGAAGAAATTATATATATTCATATCATACTCGTAAGTATGCTTGAATGCTTCTACCATCATCCTTCTTTTCAATTCATCGGAAACAGAACCGGAATTTTTTTCCATATCGGAAAGCACTTCAGCATAAAAAGCGGGATTAACAATTACGCATACGCTCTCATAATTTTTTGACGCCGAACGGATCATTGACGGGCCGCCGATATCAATATTTTCAATAGCTTCTTCAACGGTAACCTCAGGTTTGGCTACAGTTTTTTCAAAAGGATACAAATTCACCACAACCAGGTCTATCATCTCAATCTTATGCTCTTTAATTACATCCATATGCTCTTTTTTTCCCCTAAGCGCCAGCAACCCCCCGTGTATTTTAGGATGAAGCGTCTTAACGCGCCCATCCAGCATCTCCGGAAAGCCCGTCACCTCAGAGATATCCATACATTCAACACCCGCTTCTTTAAGCGCCTTGGAAGTGCCGCCGGTGGAAATGATAGTAATACCGTATTTCTTAAGCGCCTTTGCGAAATCGACAATACCTGCCTTGTCTGATACACTGATTAATGCGCGTTTAACTTTAATCATCAAATCCTCCCCAAATAAGAATAAGTACAAAGTACAAATGACAATTTATGGAAGGCGGGAAAAACTCCGCCATATTTATTTAGATATAGTTCCTTAAATAGTCATCAGTCATTAATCTTGACTTTTCTTCCTACTATCTTCAATTTTCCTTTTGCAAACAAATCTATTGCTTTAGGATACAACTTATGTTCCTGTTCAAGTATCCTCTTTGAAAGAGTTTCTTTTGTGTCTTCTTCAAGAACAGGAACTGAGGCTTGCGCTATAATTGGACCGGCATCCATATCAAGAACTACAAAATGCACGGTGCAGCCTGCTATTTTAACGCCATAATTTAACGCATCTTCCTGTCCTCGGATGCCGGGAAATGAAGGAAGTAACGCAGGATGAATATTTATGATTCTACTTTTAAATTTTCCGATGAGTTGTTCAGTGAGGAGCCGCATATAACCGGCAAGACAAACAAGTCCGACTTTATTTTGCTCAAGTATTTTTACGACAGCGTTTTCGTGCAGTTCTCTTGAAGAGTATAGTTTGGGATCGATAAAAACCGCATTTATTCCGCTTTTTCTCGCTCGTTCTAAAGCATAAGCTTCTTTTTTATCGGAGACAACCACAACCACTTCCGCCTCTATTTCACCTTTTTTAGAGGCCTCAATAATTGATTGTAAATTTGTACCGCTACCCGAAGCAAGCACCCCAACTCTTACTTTTGCCATAAGAAAAACACCTAACTACTCTGTGCGTTCTGGTTTTCCACGGATATTTCCAGGAATTTACCCATCGCCCTAAATTTTTTATACCTGTATTCTACAAGCTCCTCCTTGTTCAACTTCATCAGTTCTTTTAAAGATTTTCTTATTGCAGTTTTAATGTTTTCAGACATTTCTTCATGATTCCTGTGCGCGCCGCCTACAGGCTCTTTTATCACTTCATCAATAACTCCCTGCTCTAATAAATCCTGAGCAGTCATTTTTAAAACTACGGAGGCATCCGCCGACCTGGTGGAATCCTTCCAGAGAATTGCAGCACAGCCTTCGGGAGAAATTACGGAATAAACGGCATTTTCAAGCATAAATATTTTATCGCCTATCGCAATACCCAGAGCCCCTCCGCTTCCGCCTTCCCCATGGACAATAACTATTATAGGGGTCTTGGCTCCGCTTAATTCCTTAAGATTTTTTGCAATCGCTTCCGCCTGGCCTCTTTCTTCCGCTCCTATACCCGGAAACGCTCCGGGTGTATCCACAAAAGTAACAACCGGCCTGTTAAAACGCTCAGCCATCTTAATAATCCTTAAAGCTTTTCTATATCCTTCAGGATTTGCCATACCAAAATTTCTAAAAATATGATCCTTAGTTTCCTTCCCTTTCTGAAGGCCTACTACCATTACAGGCGTCCCTTCAAAAAAAGCCAACCCGCCGACAACCGCAGGATCATCCTTAAAAAGCTTGTCTCCGTGAAGAGGAATATAATCCTCAAAAACCCTCTGAATGTAATCCAGCGTCCTGGGCCTTTTGAGATTTTTTGCAACCTGCATTCTTTGCCAGGGCGAGAGATTTTCATAAACCTCTTTCTTCATGTGCTCAGCTTTGGTTTCAAGCTTCTTAATTTCTTCGGAAAAATCTATCTCTTTACTCTCTGTAAATTTTCTAAGCTCGTCTATCTTCTTTTCAAGCTCAATTATAGATTTTTCAAAATCCATTCTAAAATCACTCACAAATATTGCTCCTCTATAAAATACTCCACCAGTTGATTTATCGTTAGGTTCAGCTCACTTAGACAAGTTAGGCCGTCAAAAAGTCCATAAAAGTCTATAAGGTCCATAACGTCTCATATTAATGTGGTATTAATATATTAAAAACTCCAAAATGCAAACACTACACTAGCACCCGGCACCTTGTTTTTAAAAGTAATTAGTATAATCCAATCTTAGATTTCTAACGTAATTTGCAGGATCCCCGGTCAAGCCCTTTATATCAACTTCTATTCTAAGCTCAGGAGCAAAAGCATACCTGAACCCCAGGTTCATGCTGTTTGAGGACACAGAT
>JAZDIO010000111.1:0-5574 GCA_043804965.1 Candidatus Firestoneibacteriota bacterium
ACTTCAATCTTCTTATGAAAGCCAATCTTAAAGCGGCGGCAGACCGTATTTCTATTACTGATGATGCTCTGCTTGTGGAGTTAACCGGAAAGAAAGCAGCGCTTGTAAAAGGTGATGAAAATAATATTAAACTTACCACCAAAGCCGACCTCCCCTAAAATGAAAATACTGCCGGCAGTAAGCTTGCTTTTTTTGATGTTGTCAAATTCCTCCGACTCCAAAGAGTATATCTTTAATGTTAACGAAGGAGGACGGGAGTATAAAAATATTGTAAATATTAACAAGATAAAAGACGGCTATCATTTAAAAAGTATTGTGACAAAAGAAGAAGAAAATGCTGTTATGGAGGCAAAACTTAACAAAGATTTTGAAACTGTAGAGTGGAAATTTAAAAACCCGAAGAAAAAGATTGAGGTTGCTGCATTAAGAGAAGGGAATAAAATAACGGTTAGCGGTGAATTTGACGGCAGGGAAAATAACAAGAAGGAAATCTATATAGATGACCGGCCCTGGCATCAGATCTTTCAGCTGGGGTTGATGAAATTTGCGGTCACAGAAACAAGAGAAAAAACTATTGAGTTTTGGGGGCTGCGGCCGGACAACCCTGAAAGTGCTGGTGTACTTGCAGCTACAAAAGAGAAGGTTGAAATAATAGAAGTAAAAGGGGGAAAAATAGAAGCGGCAAAATTAAGAATAGGGCTGGCCGGCTGGCTTTCAATATTCTGGACCGGGGATTACTGGTTCCGCGTTTCTGACGGGGTTTATGTCAAGGCAAAACCGGCGGGGAATATATCGGCGGAGCTTATAGAAGAAAATGATTAACTTAAAAACAAAGGAAAAAAGGAAATAAGTCTCGGGAGTAGCTTAGGAAAAAGAAATGGAATTAACCCCGTCCGCCAAATCCACCCTCCTTGGTAAAACCCCTGTATTTTAAAGATAATAAATGAATATATGTAATTTTATGATGTTAGGTCCAAGAAAACAGCTCAGAACTCGTGAGACGTGCCCGTAAGCTCGGAGAGGTTCAGTTCCCCGTCCATTCTTACTTTCGGAGCGTTACTTTACCGGTGAATATTTTTCCCATATAGTTTTTCCGGTAATCCAGTTTGGTATACCAATCTCCTCGGTTTGCACGTTCCAGTAAAAAGCGCTTCCCTTGTAAGGATCAAAGATCTGTACTATAGGAAATTCTATAACTGAAGTGCCTTCAAGCGGTAGCCCGTTCATTACCGCGGTATTTTTGACTATCTCCCAGCTCATCGCGGAATTTACCATGGAAACAAAAATTTTACAGGATCTCGGGGCTATCTCACCTTTTAAAACTCTGGCAAGGGTGTCAGGATAGATCCTTTCTTTTCTGCCCGGGAAGTAATACATCTTTATCATTTTCGGAAGCAGCTCTTCGAATTTTACTCCGGAAAGCGCCGTTTTCTCCGTCCCGAGGTTCATCACGCTTTCCAGAGTTACATTATTATTATGAAGCACGGAGGTTACAACCCAACAATTTGCCGTTCCCGGACCAAGTATCATTCTTTTTTTCATTTTCGCGCAAGCTCTTGATATTATAAATGCAGCCTGCAGGTCCGAAACGCAAATCGCTGTTATATCGGACCAGTTTACCATCTCTTCGACAAGTTCAGCATCTTTAATGCCGAGCTTAACGTCATGTGCGATAATTTTGCATCCGGGATTAACAGTTTTCAGGTATTTTTCCCAGACCGCGGCCTTTGGAAGCCCCGCTTGTTCTTTGAAAAAGGGGAGACGGTTTAAATTGCTCTCTTCGACCTTGTCAAAATCAACAATATTGAAATTCTGGTATCCGAGACGCACCAGAAAATCAAGGACATTCCCGTTTCCGCCCGTGCCGAACACCGCCACTTTGGTTATTTTGATAAAATTGTTCAGGTTGTCGTCAAAATTCAGTATTCCTTTCTGTCTTTCCGTTATTTTATCCCAGATCATAAATGCTCCTTGATCCGCTTTTAGCGAGATCTTGATACGGACAATTGAAACTGTGCCGCAATTCAATTTTTAGCTTCACGACCACAATATATAGGCTCGATAAAGCAAACAACTGCAACTTGTTGTGTAGTAAAATATATTTTTCTAATGTGCGACCCCGTCAAGGGACGATTTATAAAATGTATTTATTAATTAAACCCGGCAAACCTATGGTTAATATACAACAATGTTTTCTTAAATGCAAATGGTTTTTATATTTTTAAAAAGTATTCACAGTAGAAATAATGCGATTTATCAGGTATAATATTTTTATAACCAAAAAAAGATGGGGGGACCGAAATGCCTCAAATACTTATAGTTGATGATGAAAAGAACATCCTCGAAGCTTTTAAGCTCCTGCTGGAAGATAAGTACAAAGTATTTACTTCTGAATCGGGGAAAGAAGCCCTTATGCTCCTTGACAAAATGGAAATAGATATTGTGCTTTTGGATATAATGATGCCGGATATGGACGGCCTGGAAGTTTTGGAGAAAATTAAAGAAAAAAATCCATTCATTGAAGTTGTTATGATTACCGCGACAAAAACTGTAACGACTGCGGTAAAAGCCATGAAACTTGGCGCGTATGATTATCTGGTTAAACCCGTTGACAATGACGATATTCTGTTGTCTATCCAGCGGATAGTCAAAAAAAGGAACCTTGAAAAAGAAAATCTAATTCTTAAGTCGGAGATTTCTTCTATCTATAACATATCAAATATGATCGGGGTAAGCGCTGAAATGCAGGAGATCTTTAAGACCATAGAAAAAGTTTCAGGTAGCGATTCCACGGTGCTGCTTTGCGGAGAAAGCGGGGCGGGGAAGGAATTGGTAGCAAGAAATATTCATTCCAACAGTTTAAGGAAGGACAAATCCTTCGTGGCGGTTAACTGTGCGGCTATACCGAATGAACTTGTTGAATCGGAGCTTTTCGGGCATGAGAAAGGCGCGTTTACTTCCGCAAACAGCGCCGGTATCGGTAAGTTTGAATTTGCGAATGAAGGTACAATATTTTTGGATGAAGCTTCAAGCCTTTCAATAAATGTTCAGGCAAAACTACTGCGTGTTTTGCAGGAAAGGGAGTTTTCCCGGGTGGGAGGAAATAAGGTTATAAAAGTGGATGTCAGGATTATTTCTTCGACAAATTACGACCTTCAAAAAGCCGTGCAGGAAAAAACCTTCAGAGAAGACCTTTTTTACCGGCTGAATGTAGTGCCGATTAATATTCCGCCGTTAAGGGAGAGAAAGGATGATATTATCCCGCTGGCTTTGCATTTTCTTGCCGAGTTCAATTCAAAACAACATAAGAAAATAAAGGGGTTTTCAGAGGATACTTTAGGATTATTAAAGGCTTACAATTGGCCCGGTAATATCCGCGAATTGAAGAATCTTGTGGAACGGTTTGTGGTTATGGTTGACTCGGACTTGATAGATGTGTCCGACCTTCCGCTTGAACTCATGACTAACACTGAACCGGGCGGATTGATGAACAGCGGCAAGGAATTGAAGCTTCTTAAAGATATGGTGGAAGATGTTGAAAAAGAGTATATTATTAAATGTCTTAAGAAGAACAATTTTAATCAGACAAAAACAGCCAAAGATCTCGGGATCCATAGAAATACGCTGATTAATAAGATAAAAGAAAGCAACCTCTAAAAACAATCAGCGTTGCTTCTGCACAGTTTATATGGCGGCGCTTGCATATGGTTATATGCATTTTTTACTCAAGGATGTTTTAATTTCTTGTTTTATCAAAACTTTATGTCCTGGCACAAATATTGCTTACTATTATATAGTAATTTCCGATTTTTGGCCCAGGCTCTTTAAGACGGAGAAAATTTAAAATGAACAATAAATGTAGGGGGAGGTGTTTTACTTAAATAAAAGATGCTATTGACAATTGTAAAACCTCGCAATTCTTTGTAAAATACGCCGCCGGATAAATTTGCCGAACGGTTTAAAAATTTAATAAAACCAGCTTTAGAAATAATCTGGTTTAGAAGTACTTAGGTCTACAGGGGGGAGGGAATTATGCAAAGAGTTGTAATAACAGGAATGGGTGTCGTGGCCCCAAACGGTATCGGAGTGAAGGAATTCTGGACCTCGCTCGTTAACGGGGAATCCAGAGTAAGGCAGATAAAAAGTTTTGATGTGTCGGAGTATTCGACAAAGATAGCCGGAGAAGTAGATAATTTTGATCCCTGCAATTATATGGACCAAAAAAAAGCCAGAAGAATGTCTCGATTTGCCCAGTTTGCTCTTGCAGCTGCCAAGATGGCGAAGGCGGATGCGAATCTTGAAATAAACGAAGATAACAACAGAAGAATAGGCGTAATAATCGGAACAAGTATTAATGGAATGAAAACAGTTGAGGAGCAGGGAAATACGGCTGCTTAGAGGAGGCCCGTCTGCTATTAGCCCTTTTTCCGTCCCGACTGCAATTCCTCACGGAGCCGTGGGAAATCTTTGCGTGGAGTTTAATATTAAAGGGAGAAGTATTACAATTTCAACAGGATGCTCCTCTTCGTTAAACGCCATAGGACATGCCTTTGAGTGTATTAAACTAGGCGTTTGTGATGCGGTGTTTACCGGAGGAACAGAAGCTCCGATAACGCCGCTCATAATGGGAGGTTTCTGCTCGGCAAATGTACTTTCAAAAAGGAATGATAATCCGGGAGGAGCCAGCCGGCCTTTTGATAAGAACAGGGATGGGTATATTATCGGGGAGGGCTCGGGTATTCTTATCCTTGAATCTTTTGAACACGCGATGAAACGCAAGGCCCGGATCTATGCGGAAATAAAAGGGTATGCCAATACCACGGATGCTTTTAGTATGTTTGCTGTTGAACCTACCGGCGCAGAAGCTGTAGAGTGTTTTGCCTCTGCCTGCAAACAGGCAGGGATATGCCAGGAAGATGTTGATTATGTTAATGCGCACGGGAGTTCCTCCAGATTATCCGACGAAAGAGAAACCTTGGTGATAAAGAAATCCCTCGGGGAGCATTCAAAAAGGGTCATGGTCAGTTCGATTAAGTCCATGATCGGTCATCCTCTTGGCGCCGCAGGATCCTTGCAGACAATAGCTTCTATAAATGCTATAAATGATGGGTTGATACCGCCGACAATAAATTATAAAGAGAGAGATCACGGCTGCGATCTGGATTATGTGCCTAATGAGGCCAGGCGTGAAAATGTAAATATTGCAGTCATCAATTCGCTAGGCATGGGCGGCAATAATGCGGTATTAGTGATTAAAAGTTATAATAATTAATAAAACCAGGAGAAAATGTGAGAATACTATTAATTCAGCCGCCGAAAGTGGAAAGCATTATAGGTTCATTTGATCTTTCTTTGCCGGAGCCGTTGGCGTTGGAAATACTTGCCGCGAACCTGCCGGAATACGATATCCATTTGCTTGACATGAGGATGGATAAAGACCTGGAGAAGGAGTTGACGTCATTCAATCCTCACATTGTAGGCGTAACGGCCTTCACCGTTGAGGTTTATAAAGCAATAGAGGTATTACGCAAGGTAAAAGAATACGATGAAAAGGTATTGACAATAATTGGAGGG
>JAZDIO010000112.1:0-12136 GCA_043804965.1 Candidatus Firestoneibacteriota bacterium
GTCTGATATATCTATATAATCCTTTATCTGCCACACCCCATTTGAATAGTTTGCCAAGATAAACCTGACAGGCACAGACAATAAATGTAACTACTCCAAAAACAAATAATATTGAACCTAATATCCTGACTGATTTTAAGAATAATGTCGGAGGCAGGATCATATGTGGCAAAAAAAAGTTAGTAAGCCATGCGGTTGATGAATACTTGTTCAAAAGATTAAAGAACGGGCTGAACACGGAATAAAAGAAAAAAGCAAAAGGGCTGATCATAATCATTACTTCAAAAGCCATTATAAAGAACACCAAAATACCTGCTCGTGCAGTTAAAGCTTTCATCCAATTATATGTATACTTTTTCATAAAAGCCCTCCATATCCCGCAAAATATATCTTCCTATCGGGAAAAGCTTCGCTTATTCCGCACGATATAAACTCCTATCGGAAAATACTCTGTTTATTTCTTATAAAGTGATATTAGAGAATTTAATGTTTTAAGCCGCTTTTCAGGGATCTTTTCCCCTTCCAACACATGATTTAGAATAAAACCTTCAAAAGTCCTGAATCTTAATGCATCAAACGATTTCGCGATTGATGTCGTAAGCATTGCAATATCCAAGCAATCTTTTTCTTGTTCTATATACTTTATAAGAGTATCTATTTGCCCTTGTATACGCCTGATATGGATAAGTGTTTCTTTTCTTCTTTCTTTCATATTTTTGTCCCCCTTGTGATAATATTAGTATACCCCCCACCCTATACGATGTCAAGATAATAAACTAACCAAAACCACAAAAGCACCACCCTAAAAACTTCTTAAGATGGTGCTTTACGTTTTACAAAAGATATTAGATTAGGGCAAAGAGGCTAAAATCCAGAAAAAAAACCGAAAAATTTCTTGTGCCAGATTTGTGCCATTTTCCAGGTAAAATAGGGTAAATTTGGGTAAGATGAAGTAAACAAAAATATTAAATTAATTCCTGATATATCTCAATTTGCATTACCATACTTGAAGTAATCGAAATCGCTCAAAATATATTTTAAGTCCCTTGTGTCTACCTGTTTCACCACCCCGGCTTTTAAATCTAATCTCGACTTTCGATTTTCAAAAACGACCTTTGACCAAAAGGTCTTACCAATATACAATAAATCCCTTAAAAAGTCGAGATTTTTTCTGGATCACGCCATCCGTATGCCGCTCTTATCAAATATTGTGCGCAGAATATAAAGGTATAGATTTTATTCCGTTTACATAGCCAAAATTTTTGGTCGAGATTCTTATCGAATAATCTGGCTTATACCTTCCCACATAGGAAAAAAGGCTCTTTGAGGAGGTATTCTCCGAGGCCTTTACTTCTACCGGTATTATATGCCCGTCTAAATTTAGCAAGAAATCCATTTCTGCAAGACCTTTAGACTCCCAATAGTACAACTCATATCCTTTGCACTTAAATGTCTGAGCAATGAAATTTTCGGTTAGAATACCTTTGTACATGATATTTGAATCAAGCAAAATGTCCCCGAACTGCAGCTTGGCAAGGTTACAGAGCAAACCGATATCGGACATATATAGTTTAAAAATATTATTATTCTGATACGCCGAAAGCGGTGCTTGCGCCATTTCAACCCTGGACGATTTTAAAAGCAGACCGCTTAGAAGAAGCCATTCTATAGCGCTCTCATATGTTTCTTTTTTTGCTTTGTTCCCCACCAATTTGTAGGTAAATTTCTTTTTTTCTTTGGCTAACTGTGCGGGCATACTCTGATAAACATGGTTTAACTTGACCGCATTCGTACCTGTTGAATATTTTGCCATATCTGCAAGATAGGCCAGTAGTATACTGCTGTGAATATTTCTATCAAAAACGGCAAAATCCTTACCTGCCTTTAAATACTCAAGTATCGCACGGGGCATTCCGCCCACGCACAAGTAGGCTTTGTAATAAGAGAGAGCTTTCCGGTGCAAGGCATCATTTAATTCTTTGAGCGTGTTAAAGGATTTGTTTATTTCATTATTAAGTTCTTCTTCTCCCGCCGCCAGCAGAAACTCTTCAAAGTCCATAGGATACATGTTCTCAAAATACACACTTCCCACCGGAAAGGAGGCCTTAAACCTATTTAGCTTCACGCCTAGAAGGCTTCCGGCACATACTATCTTATAGTTTTTCTTTGATTCACTGAAATACTTTAATGAAGTAATAGCTCTTTCACTCACCTGTATTTCATCGAAAAAGAATATAGTATTTTCAATGTCCAGTTTTCTACTGCACAAAATCTCTATTTTTTTAATAATCTCTTCCGGATTTAACGAGTCCTCAAATATACTTACAAATTTACTCTCTTCATCAAAATTAATATATAGGCTCTGTTCAAAGTGCTTCTCACAAAACTCTTTCAGAATATAAGTTTTGCCTGTTTGTCTGGCTCCTGACAAAAGCAGCGCCATTTTTGAATGGTTTTCTTTCCACTTTATTAGGCTTGATAATATTTTTCTATACACTGAATATTTCCCTCATCCTTTGGCAATTGATGCTCTAAGAAAATATAGCAAATCCAAGCACACATGTCAACAGTATATATTAAATACGCTATATTATGTTGCTATAATATCCATATACTTACATAATATCAACTTGACTCAAACGCAAGGCTAAATATAGGTGTCAATATAACTGTTTAACCGCTCTAAAGCTGTCTTTTCATTTTCTGCAAGCACAAATCAACAATAAAATACGCACACTTTGCAAATATTTCACGCACAAATCAGCACTAGACTAGAGAAAAACGGGGTAAACACGTTCAGTCATTAGTGTCAGTTGATTATATCTGCGCGATTAACTGCATTCAATGTAATATTTAACTTGTAACCAAATAAAATGGCTCGGACTAAGCTTCTAAAACTTGTTTCAGTTTGAACTAAGAAGTAGTATGAAATCTGGAGGGCAGCCCACCATATTTACAAATATTAGTCAATACAGACTGTCTCGCAATTCGATTTTTAGATTCACGGCCACAATATATAGGCTCGATAAATCGAACAACTACAACTTTTATTGTGTAGTAAAATATATTTAAAGGCAGGCTTTTACTGAATAACCCCTTAAAAAAAGTATGAGTGAAGATTTTACCTCCACTCATACAGTAAAATTCTATTTAATTACTTTAATAATTCTTTTGCTTTGTCAACCGCGCTGGCGGCATCCGGAGCATAACCCTGAGCGCCGATCTCATCAGCATATGCCTGCGTTACAGGAGCACCGCCGATCATAATCTTTGCAGTAACTCCGGCTTTTTTTAGTTCTTCAATAGCCGACTTCATAGCTACCATAGTAGTGGTGAGGAGCGCTGACATAGCAATAACGGACGCTTTGCTTTCTTTAGTCGCATTGATAAACTTTTCAGGAGACGCGTCAATACCAATGTCAACAACTTTGAAACCCGCGCCTTCAAGCATCATTCCTACAAGATTTTTGCCGATGTCGTGCAAATCACCTTTTACGGTACCCAGAACCACGATACCAAGAGGCTGAACACCTGCCGTTGCAAGAAGAGGTTTTAGTATTTCCATGCCTGCTTTCATAGCTCTAGCCGCAATAAGCACTTCCGGAACATAGACCTCATTCTTTTTGAATCTCTCTCCGATAAAGCCCATACCCACAATAAGGCCTTTTTGAAGAATATCGTTAGCAGTCACCTTTTCGTTTACTGCTTTTTGTACAAGCTCCTTTACTTTGGGAGCCTGTCCCTTTATTACCGCATCAGCAATTTCCTTAAAATCCGCCATCGAATAGTCCTCCCTTTTCTTACTTTAACACCCAAACAACGGGTATTATATATTTTTTGCCCTACCGTAAAAACACTGCAGCACCAATAACATATTAAATTTTACTTTAAAAACATTTGATAGTCAATTATATTCTTACCCGCTCAGGCAAACAGGTACATATTATGCAACACCTGAAATTTTGCTTGACTCTCAGGCCTGGCCCTTTACAAAAGCGCTGCCCGGCTTTGTTTTTGCTTCTCCGATAAGCCGTCCTGCAATCTGCATTATTTCTCCGATGCTTTTTACCTTTGCGGGATCCACTTCAACCATAGCAACAGACAGATGCAGGAGATAATAATTGGCATTTTTATCCTCACAAAGCAAAGGAATATGTATTTCCATTTCCTCTATAAGATTTTTTACTATATCTTCAGCTGCCTGTTTCGCAATCAAGACAAACTTATCTTCCCCGTAATAATAGGGAAAGGCTTCTTTTGGAGCAAATTCTTTTATTAAAGACTTCATCTGCTCCCCTAAAGCTTTAACCGCTTTTTCACCGCCTTCAAAACCATACTCGCGGTTAAAGCTGTCAAAATTCCTATAATCCATAAATAAAATATGAAACTTTATGTTTTCACTTATAAGTTTTTTAAGCTTTAATTCCGCAGCCGCTCTTGTCTTCATCCCCGTTTCAGTATCTATACCGGAAAAAAGCGGCTTCAATCTGAAAAGCCCCGCCAGATTAAGCACGGTAAGGCCCATTAAAACAAGCCCTATAAGTATAAACAAATAACGCGTATAATTTACATGCACCGTAATAAAGACCGAAGAAAATACTTTATCTCCTTTCCAGGAAGCTTTTACCATTGATTTTCCAAACCTGCTGCCAACTGTGAAATCTGTTTCGGCAATGCCGTTTTTATCCGTCCTTGCCCATCCGGAAGAAAAGCTTCCTTTACCGTCAGACTTATTCTGATCCTCAAATAAAATATAAGCTCCCGAAATAGGACGCTCTCTATTATCGGTCAAACGCGCTTTTATTCTGACCGTTTGCCCCGCTCCGGTAGAATCCGGATGAGAAAAAAGAGTTAGTTTTTTTGAAATATCAACTCCGGCTTCCAACGCAGACGAAAAGAGAAAAGCCAGAAGAAAAGCACTTACAGTAAACCAGCCGACTTTTACTTTTTTTGAGCCTCTCTCTGATTCATCATCAAATTCATCAATAATCCTTACTTCTTTTTGGGCCTTGGCGGATTTTAACAAACGCCCGGCCGCATTGAGAAGTTCATTATAACTTTTAGCATTTACTTTTTCCGATTCTACTATACCCGCCGACAGCCGCATAAGAGGATAATTAAATAACATTCCATCGCTGTTTTTGATAGCAGTAAAACCGTTATTAAAATCAGCTTCCTTATAATAAGTCACAAGCTTTTCGTTAAATCCTGCCATTATTTTATCGGCAGCGGCTTTTGCTTTTTTAGGTTCACAGATAAAAACAAAATCATCCCCTCCCAGGTGCGCGGCAAAGCCGGAAGGAGGAACGTTCTTTTTTACAATAGCCGCAAGCTCTTTAATCACCTTTTCGCCGCGTTCGAACCCGGCCGCGATATTATAATTTTTAAATTCATCAATATCCAGAAAACAAGCCGCAAAATTCTTCTTCCTTTCCAAAAGGCGGCTCATTTTATATTTGATATAAAGCCCGGTGTTAAGCCCGGTGCCAACTTCCACGAGCCTGGTTTTCAAACTGTTTTTCTTGATTGAATAAATAAGAAAAACAATTATAAACAGGAGTAATGACGGAAAGACATAAGCCCATTCGGGGATACCGTAAACAAGCTGAATCTCTTCTTCTTTTTCTTTGGCAGAAGCGGCAACCTTAATACTGCCAAGACCAAGAAAAGATACTTCCGTGGAAGCTTCTCCGTTGGAATCAGTCTTTACGGTCCGCCCGCCGGATAAATTTACCTTCGAGCCCGTGCTGAATTTAACTTCTACACCGGGAACTGGTATATTATTCGCGTCAGTGACAATCGCGCTTACAACCGGTGTTGAAAATACCGAAGGATTACGGTAATTAGCATATAAAAACAATTTCTCAGGTGCTCCCGGTTTATCATTAATAATTTGACTTCCGGCCGCTTCTGCATTTACGGTTACATTTACGGCAGGAAGGTTGCTGCAGGTAACCTTCACCGTATTCTTGCCGGGTTTGGGCCCCAGAATAAAGACAGTCGAAACTTTTCCTCCGTCCGCGGTTCCGGAAGAAGAAAGCAAAGAACCGCCGCCGCTTATTATCTCAAAACTCACACTTGCTCCCGATATAAGCCTCTTTTCTTTATCTTCTACGGTAGCCGTAAGAGTCACTTCGTCTCCGATTATAGCTCTTTCATCGCTTGCGGAAGCGGTAAGATACGCAGGGGGCAGGGTGGTTGAGCTGACATTTATTCTCACTTCTGAGGGCGCAAAATCTTTGTTTAGTATTTTTACGACTACAACTCCGGGAGTTGTACCGGCTGTTAATTCAACCTGGCAGCTGCCGGAAGCATTGGTTGATGATTGATTGGCGCTTAAAACAGCATCCCCGCTGTCTATCTGAAAATTTACAGGAATATTGGACATAGGGTCATTTGAAGTATCAAACACCTTGACAGTTATCGTTGTTTTACCTCTTGTTCCAATACTTGTGGACGCCGCCGTAGCTGCGATATTATTCATTGACGGCGCAACAACTTCAACATCCAGGCTTTTTATATCAAGATTTGCAACCGATACTTCCACGCGGGAAGCACCTGCTTTCTTGCCCGCTTTTACCGCTGTTTTAACTATACCGGAAGCATCGGTTTTTGCCGACATAGGAGCGACGGTAACCAGATCAATAGGATTAAACTTGACTTCTGCATCTTTAAAAGGAGAACCTTTTGCGTCTTTGACAGAAACCGTAAGGGTGGTTGATTTATCATAAGGTATTTTTGGCTGTTCAATGGCAATACTGTATTCTGAAGGCGGAGGCTTCTCTCCGGTTATAGAAAGAAATACGTTCTTTTCAGCATCTTCAGCTTCAATCTTAAGAGCATTTGTTCCGGGATTAGGGCCTAAAGTAAAAATTGCTTTAATAGTCCCCGACCCGTCCGAGGTAGCAGAAACCGGGGTTATCCTGCCTCCTCCGGCAATTACGGAAAACTTTACTTTTACTCCTCTTCTCATTACATTATTTTCATCGCCGCAATAAACTGTTATCTTCGATTCACCGCCGGCTGAGGTGCTAATTGGCGCCGCCACGGCAGAAATAGTATTTTTACCATAAAGCGGCACCGCTATCATAAATGCAAAAACCAGGAATAGGATTTTTTTCAAAAATCCTCCTTTCACTTCTGTTATTTAAAGCCGGAGTAAACCCTTGCAGCTTTTTTTATATCCTCAGGTAAATCAGCTTTAAATTCTACTTTTTTTCCCGTAACAGGATGCGTAAAACTCAATAAAGAACAATGCAGGGCCTGCCTGTCAATATTTATGTCCTTTCTCCCGTATACAGAATCTCCTACAACGGGGTGTTTTATATGTGCAAGGTGAACTCTTATTTGATGTGTTCTGCCTGTTTTAATTTTTATTTCAAGCAAAGCTGTTTTTTCATATTGTTCCAGAACTTTGTACTCGGTATAAGCGTCCCTGGCTTTTTTTGTCTTTACACCGATTTTTTTTCTGTCAGACTCGCTCCTTCCGATAGGAACATCAATATATCCGCTTTTTATTTCAAATTTTCCCCACACTAATGCCGTATAAATTTTTTCAACTTTGCGGTCTTTAAATTGCTTGGAAATCATTCTGTGCGCATAATCGTTTTTTGCCGCAACGATTGCTCCGGAAGTATCCTTATCCAGCCTATGCACCAGACCGGGGCGAACTTCCCCGCCTTCTTTTGACAGCTTATTGCAGTGAAAGAGCAACGCATTAACTAAAGTGCCGTTTGGCACCCCGGCTGCCGGATGAACCACCATTTTCGCCGGTTTATTGATAACTATTATATCACTATCTTCGTATATAATATCAAGTGAAATGTTTTCGGGGACGAGCTCTAAAGGCGGCGGTTTTGGTATATTAATAATAACGGCATCGCTTTCTTTAAGCTTGTAACTTGCTTTTACCGGTTTACCGTTTACCAGAACACACCCTTCGGAAATCCACCTTCCAGCCGCAGCCCTGGAGTTTTTGGTCCGCTTTGCGGCTATTGTATCAATTCTCTTTCCTGTTTCATTTTTCTCTGTTTTAAAAACTGTATTTTGCATCAGGTTTTGCTTGTTTTCAGGCGCCTGTATAATATAACCGCAAAGATACCGACAAGAAGGCTTATAATTTGAGAAACTGAAACCAGATTAAAAAACACGGGCCCTCTATCGTCTCCTCTTAAAAATTCTATCAGAAACCTCACAATTCCATACAATATAAGATATAGAGATAATAGTTCGCCTTTAAATTTCGGCTTTTTATGTATTAAAAAGAAAAATATGCATAAAACTGCCGCTGATTCTATCAACTGGGTGGGAATATGAGGTATATTATCCCCGATATCCTTAAAAATTATTCCAAAACGTCCGGTTTCCCTGCCGTAGCAGCAGCCTCTCATAAAACAACCGAGCCGTCCGATAGCCTGCCCCAAAGCCACCGCAGGAATAACGGTATCTGCAACTAAAAGAGCGTCAAGTTTTTGTTTTTTTACGTACCCTAAATAAAAAAGCACCCCGCCGATCAGTCCTCCGTAAAAAACAAGGCCTCCTTCCCATATCTTCAGGATCTGTCCCGGAAATTCCATATAATATTTCAATTCCGTCAACACATAAAGAATTCTGGCCCCTATAATACCCGCAAGGAAAGAATAAATATTCACATTTACTATTCTTTCAGCCGGTATCCCCGCTTTTTTCGCGCGGAGCCCCGCCACATAAGTGGCGGCCAAAAATCCTATAGCTACAAAAACCCCGTAGGAATATATTGTCAGTGAACCTATTTTAAACAGTTCGGGATACATTCTTCTCCTTCCTGCCGGCGGCCATATAATTTATTATCAGTAAACATACTCCCGTGGAAATTGCGGCATCTGCAATATTAAATACCGCAAATTTATATTGGGTATTTATCCCCAGTTCGATAAAATCCCTGACCTGTCCGTGAAAAGTTATCCTGTCAATTAAATTTCCCGCGGCACCGCCTGCGATGAGAGAAAAAGAAAGGCGGGTAAGAAATCCTTCTTTAAGTATCTTCTTAAAATAAAAAATTACAAAACCCAGAAAACAAAAACCGAGAATTAAAAAAAAGGGTATGCGTATTCTCGAATCCAGATCGGAAAGCATCCCAAAAGCAGCACCCTTGTTCATAATAAAAGTAATACGAAAAACCTCTCCGATTACGGAAATAGATTCATTTACATACATGCGGTTTTGAACAAAATATTTTACCGCTTGATCAAGTAAAATGACGCCTGAGATTACGAAATATATCCACATAAACCTAGTATTGCCCTGTCTCCTTCAGCACCGCTGTGCATCTCTCGCAAAGAGTGTTATGAATGCTGTCTTTTCCCACGGTGGCGCTGAAATTCCAGCACCTCGCGCATTTTACTCCGTCCGCCTTTTTCACTTCCACACAGCTCTTTTTTGCTTTTATAACTTCCACCTGGGAAACTATAAAAATACCCGGCAATTCCTTCTCATATTGTTTATAAAGGAGAAAATCTTCTTCTGAAGCCGTATTAACAATTACTTTAGCTTCATACGGATGGCCGATTTGTTTTGTATTCCTTAGGGCTTCAAGAAGTTTTAAAGCTTCCGCGCGAAGAGAAATTATTTTTTCATATTTTATTTTTATCTCCTCATTCAGATACTTTCCTTCCGTCAAAGGCCAGTCGGAAGCATGCACGCTTTTTTCCTGCGCCCCAATCTTGCGAAGCTCCTGCCAGATCTCCTCCGAGGTATAAACAAGAACCGGAGCCGTCATTTTTGTCAGCGCGGTTAATATTTTATACATCACAAATTGAGAACCTTTTCTGATGGCGGAATCAGCGGCATTTACATAAAGGCGGTCTTTCAGAATATCCAGATAGAAAGAACTTAAATCCACCACGCAAAAATTATAGACGGACTGATAAAATTTATAGAACTCATATTTATCGTAATACCGGGTTGCTTCTATTATTACTTCCTCCAGACGATGAAGCATATACTTATCCAGATCCGTAAGTTTTTCGTAAGAAGTATCTTTCTCCTCCGGCCTGTAGTCATAAAGATTAGAGATTAAATATCTCGCTGTGTTTCTTATTTTTCTATACGCATCCATAAGCCGCGCAAGTATCTCATCGGAAAACCTGATATCATCAGCATAATCGGAAGCTGCCACCCAAAGGCGGACTATATCCGCGCCGTATTTTTTGCAGGCCTCTTCTCCTGTAACCAGATTGCCGAGGGACTTGGACATTTTTTTACCTGCGCCATCCACAACATAACCGTGAGTCAGGACATTTTTAAACGGAGGTTTACCTTCCAGCGCCATTGCGGTAATAAGGGAAACCTGGAACCACCCGCGATGCATATCCGAACCTTCCAGATACATCTCACAGGGCCAGTCAAGCCTCGGGTTATTCTTAAGAACCGCAAAATGGGAACAAGAGGAATCAAACCAGACATCCAGTATATTCGCATCCTTTTTAAACTTCAAACTGCCGCACTTTTTACAGATATATTTTTCCGGGAGAAAATCGGAAGCTTCACGGGAAAACCATGCTTCACTCCCTTCTTTTCCTATGAGCTCCGTGATTTTATTCAGTACACCTTCTTCGAGAACCGGCTCAGAACATTTTTCACAATATATAACTGGAATCGGAACGCCCCAGTAACGCTGTCTCGAAAGACACCAATCCGGCCGGCTCTCAAGCATCCCCTTTATCCTGTTCTCTCCCGCCGCCGGATACCATTTTACATTTCCCGCAGAAATCATCATCTTTTTTCTCAAGTCTTTGTGCCCTACATTCAAAAACCACTGCTCCGTAGTCCTAAAAATTACCGGTTTTCTGCAGCGCCAGCAATGAGGATACGAGTGGTTTATCTTTTCTTCATGAAGTAAAACCCCTTTTTCTTTCAGAAGTTCAATCACAAGCGGATTCGCTTCAAATACTTTTTTTCCTTCAAAGAGTTTTACTTCGGAGGTAAACCTTCCGGCATCATCAAGCGGGCTCAGCGGCGCTATACCGTATTTTTTTGCAATAAAAAAATCCTCTTCTCCGTGACCCGGCGCCGTATGCACACACCCTGTACCCTCCTGATCCGTCACATGTTCGCCCAGTATTACAAGACCTTCCCAGCCCATAAAAGGATGAAAGTATTTAAGATTTTCCAGGGCAGCACCCTTAACGCCTGTTTTAACCACGGTAAAATCAGAAATACCTGTTTTTTTCAGGACTTTATTTACAAGGCTGGCCGCAAGAATAATATATTCATCTTTTATTTTTACAACTGCATAATCAATCTCCGGATGAAGACAAATAGCCAGATTGGACGGAAGCGTCCACGGAGTCGTAGTCCAGATCAGCAAACTTACTTTTTTTCCGTCAGTTTCCTGACAGATATTTTTTACACTGTCTTTAAGAAAGAATTTAACATAGACTGTCTGTGAAGTTTCATCCGCGTATTCCACTTCTGCGTCCGCCAGAGCCGTCTTGTGAGTCATACACCAGAGTACAGGCCTGAGCCCTTTGTAGATGTAACCCTCTTTTACAAGTCCGGCAAAAGTTCTGACTATAGCTTTTTCATAACTATAATCCAGCGATAAGTATGGTTTTTCCCATTCTCCCAGCACTCCAAGGCGCTTAAACTGTTTTTTCTGGATTTCAACATATTTTAAAGCATACTCCCGGCAGGCCCCTCTAAATTTCAGCAAGCCCTCTTTGGTATGCTCAATTTTATGTTTTTCTGTCACTTTATGTTCAATCGGCAGTCCATGACAATCCCAGCCGGGAACATAAGGGGAATCAAAACCTCTCATGGTTTTATATTTTATCACCATATCTTTCAGAACTTTATTCAGCGCCGTGCCGACGTGAATATCACCGTTTGCATAAGGCGGCCCGTCATGAAGGATAAACTTTTCCCTTCCCCTTCTTTTTTCACGGATAACATCGTAAAGTTTTTCCTTATCCCAGATTTCAAGTATCGCCGGTTCCCTCTGAGGAAGACCCGCTTTCATGGGAAAAGAAGTATTTGGAAGATTTATTGTTTTACTGTAATCCATATTGTTCGCCTTTAAAAGTATTTGACTTTTATTTTTATGTTATTATTATAGAAGAACAGACATCTTAATCTGAAGGCCGGTATAATATATATC
>JAZDIO010000113.1:0-3654 GCA_043804965.1 Candidatus Firestoneibacteriota bacterium
AGATCGCATTTGAATTCCTCAAGAGTCTTCCTGAAATGACTGTTTCCGGCTATTCCTGAAAAAGCCACAACCTTTTTCCCTGCTACATAGCTGAAATCTTCAGACAGTTTATTCTGAAAGTCCGACGCAGGGTTTGAAACACCGCCTTTTTTAACCTTAAAAAAATAAAAGGTATTGTAAGCTTCAAAAACGGGCTGGCTATTTGAAACAGCGCTTATTGTATCCCGTGTTCCTCTGTTATCTGAAGAAGACCTTGTAAGAATGAATGCATCGGCCCGCTTGATTGAAACGGCCGGTTCTCTTAAAACCCCTCTTGGAATAAGGTGAAAATTTCCGAAAGGACGCCTTGAATCTAAAAGCAGAAGGTCGATATCACGGAAAAGTTTGCGGTGCTGGAAACCGTCATCGAGAAGAATAATATCCGGATTGAAATTTCTTATTGCAAGCAGGCCGGCATTATACCTGTTTTGCCCGACTACAACAGGAGTATTATTTAACCTTGCCGCCATCATAAAAGGTTCATCACCTGATGAACCGGGCCCCATAAGAATTTCTCTGCCGTTACTTACAATTCCACCTTTTTTTTGAAGCTTCCCCCCGCAGGCAGCGGGGAATCTTCGACCGCAGGGAATAGAGTCTGTTTTAAATTCGCTCACTAACCCCGCCACAAGCATCTGGGAATGCGCTCGCTGTTTCGGTTCACCTCTTCCCCTGTATCCCCTGCTGACCACAACAACTTTATAACCAAGCACGGTCAGCATTCCGGCAAGATAGATCGTCATCGGCGTTTTACCTGTCCCGCCGACAGTTATGTTGCCTATGGAGATGATCCTGCACGGAAGTCTTTTCCGACTGAATATCCCTCTCAGGTAAAAAATATCCCTTGCCATGATCAATGTACCGTATATTGCCGAGAAAACAGATAATATCATTTCTGAAAAGGAGAAACCCGTCTTCTCTTCGGAATACATAATTTTCTCAATTTTTTTCCTGACTATATTCATGGAATTTTGATAAAATATGAAAGTGATAAACCGTAAAAAAGAAATCTACTCGGCATTAAGCAGCGTAAAAACACCAAAGCATAAGAATATCAGGTTTGGAACCAGCGCTGAAACCAGAGGATTAAGAACCCCACCATATCCAAGCGAAAGGCAGAAGCTGTAAAAAATCCAGTAAAAAAAGACTGTTCCAATGCCGTAAACTATGCTGACCGGAATGCTCTCTTTTGCATTCAGCCTCAATGCTATGCCGGTACCCACAATGCACATTGTTATGCAGACAAAAGGGAAAGCCAATTTGGCATAAAAATCCACCCAGTACTTTGTAGCGTCATATCCTTCGAACTCTATTTTTCTTATATAATCATAGAGCTCCGTAACATTCATCGCTTCGGATTTGACGGCCACTTTCCCGAGACCTTCGGGAGAAAAATCGAGCTTTTCCATGATCTCTTTATGGAGAATAATTCCGTTGTTTTTTCCGCCGAGCCTCTGTTCAATGATATCAAAAAAAATCCACAGACCTTCCTTATAGACTCCTTTTGCGGCGTCAAGCCGCCTTATCACACGAAAATTATCATCAAAGAAATTCAGCGTAATTCCGTATATAGTCTTATCGGTTGAATTAAAATAACCTATGTGCGCTATCAACCGGTCACCCCTTATCCAGATATTCTTTTCTTTAAGAGTCACCGATGATTTCTTCCGGCTCTCCTGCGCCCATATCCTTTCCGCCTTATTCTTTATTATCGGAACTATAACCTCGGAAAGTAAAATAATAATGAAAAAAAACAGCGCGCCGATAAGAAGCATGGGCCTAAAAAGATCATATATGCCGGCACCACCGCTCTTCAGCGCCGTAATTTCATTGTGTTTATTCATCAGGCCGAATGTGATGAGAACGGATAATAAAACAGAGATCGGAATAAACTGAACTACCGGCATCTTGGAAATAAAATAAAAAAAAGCGCTGGGAAAAGAGAGGCCCGATTCAAAAAAAATATCAGTTTCATCAAAAAAATCGACAACGATATAAATCCCGATGATAGTCGCCAGAATAATACAGAAGTATTGTAAAACTTCCCTGGTTATATATCTCTCTATTATTGACATAAACTGTTTGTTCTTTCGGTGATTAACGTCGCCTGAAATAACCTGCAAGCACTGAAAAGACCGGACGCTCATTGGCAGTTCTTAAAAGAAGAAATAAGCCTATGCCGCCTATCACTATATTCGGAACCCACATTCCTATAAAAGGAGGATACCACTCCGAATTTTTAAAAACATAACCTATTGAAAGAAGAAGATAATAAAACAGAAAAAAGATGAGTCCCAGCCCCAGACCAAATGAGCGTCTTGCCGACTTCAATTGGGCTCCCAGTGAAACAGCAAGTATCCCCAGGACAAAACAGGCAAAAGGAATCGAGATTTTCTGATGGAGCTCGACCATGGCTTTATAATACTTCGAGTTTTTATTCTCAGCCTTCTTCAGATAATCGCGCAGCTCCGGAAAAGACATCTCTTTCTCGTCTTTTATTCCCCCCTTTTCTTTAATATCCGAAAAAGCGCTTTTCAGATCAAGGTTAATATCGTATGTTTCAAAATCAATCGAATTTACCGACCTGTTTTTCATGCTTACCTGATTGATTCTTCCGGCAAAAAGCCTTAAACGGAATAAAAGCTTCTCTTTCTCGAAAAAGAGTATACCCCTAGGCGCTACAACAGTACTCACAATGTTTTCCGAACGCTTATCCTCCACGAAAACATCTTTGAGTTCGCCTTTTTTCATATCCACTTCGTTAACGTAAAGCATAATATCTTTAAAGCTATCGTTGAAGGTTCTCTCTTTAAGCCCAAGTTCAATATTCGATGTCGCAACTTCCATAGTCAGCCTCTTGATGGATGCTTTTCCCCACGGCATCCCGTAGACGGACATCGTCAAAGTAAGCAAGCATCCGATGAGGCAAAAAATAATAACCGGCGGAAGCAGCCCGTAAAGACTTATCCCTCCTGTTTTCAATGCCGTAAGCTCGTTATCGCTTGAAAATCTCAGAAAAGTCAAAAGAACGGCCATCATCACTGACATGGGAATCACGAATACAAGAAAATAGGGAATGAAAAGAAAAAGCATCAATAAGACTCTTAAAAGACCTATATTATGATTCACAACCAGATTGGTGATAAAAAGAATTTTTGCCATCAGGAAGAGAAATGTAAAAAAGATCGTGTTGATGACAAAGGGCGGTATCATCTCTTTAAACAGGTATCTGTTTACAATGGAATTAATCTTCATTATGTATCGCCGACGCCAAACTGCATCTGATACAGTTTGCAGTATTCTCCTTCCTTTGCCATAAGCTCTTCGTGTTTGCCCTCCTCCACGGTACGGCCGTCTATAATCACAATTATTCTGTTCGCATATCCTATGGTAGATAATCTGTGAGCAATAACGAATGTGGTCCGTCCCTTCATCAGGTTTTCAAGCGCCTTTTGAACCAGTCTTTCAGATTCTGTGTCAAGCGAAGAAGTGGCTTCATCGAGTATTAAAATGGGAGCATCCTTTATCAGCGCCCTCGCTATGCAAATCCTCTGTTTCTCGCCTCCTGAAAGGCGTCCTCCGAGCTCGCCGAGGAAGGTATCGAATTTATCGGGA
>JAZDIO010000114.1:0-5599 GCA_043804965.1 Candidatus Firestoneibacteriota bacterium
CAAAACTGACTTATCTAGGGACAGAGGGACTGCTTATTTGTCCCTTAAGTCATCCATTTGCTTTTTCTTCATTCTCTTTAATAAGCTCTTTCAAGTATCCTGTTTAAATCTTATCATATATTTTTATTAGAATTGCCATTCTAAATAATTGTGATACTCTTACTCTTTATATGAACCTCTTCGAGCTTACGCACGGAGTTTCGACGCTAGGAAGTTTTTAGATTATTCCTGCTGCATTTACCACCCTGTACCGTAATGGTGCAGGGCACGTCCCGCGAGCTCACGAATTCTGAGCGGTTTTCTTGGGCCTAACGTCATAAAGTTATGTTTCACATCTCATTCCACGGAACAGATATTATCTTTTCCGACAACCTTTCCTTCACTCCACCTAAAGTTATTACGAATCCTTTATCGCATTTATCTTTATACTCCTCTATAAATGAAACCAGACCTTTAATCTCTGATAAATTGACGGAAGATGCTGACTTAATTTCTATAGGAATTATTTTTTCTTTCAGATCTAAAACACAATCCACCTCCAAACCCGAAGAAGTACGCCAATAATTAACTCTGGCATTGCTGCTCAACACTCTTAATCTCCTGATGATTTCCAGAAAAACAACGTGCTCGAAAAGTATTCCTTTTTGGGCATTTACAAGTTCAGGAACAAGAGGCAGCCTGGCAAGAGCATTCCTCACCCCGGTATCAAAGAAGTAGTATTTCGAGGAAGAAAGCAATCTTTTTCTTGCGCTTGCAAGATACGGGTCAACTCTTTCAACTATAAGCGTATCCTCAAGAAGATTGAAATATTCTTTTATGGCAGGTTGACTCACGCCTGACTGTTGTGAAAGTTTAGTAAAATTGGGACTGGTTCCCGATTCCGCCGCTGCAAGCTCCAGAAATTTAGAAAACGCGCCTATTTTTCTGCTTAAAGCTTCCGCGCGTATCTCTTCTTCAAGATATGTTTCTGAATACGACTTGAGAAAATCAGCCCGGTCGTCTTCATCGGATAAAACAATACCGGGAAGCGCACCATAGACCATTAGATCTTGTACTTTAACACCCGTCTCATTATTAATATTATTTGTTTTCAACTCCGGTATTTCACTTCCTTTTAGCAAGCCAAGTTCCCCGAACATCAGAGGATCAAGTCTAAACTTTTTTACACGACCTGGCAGCAGATTTACCCCTGCCCGTTTCAGTTTTCTTGCAGAGGAACCTGTCAGAATAAAACTGGCATTTTTCTCGTCAATCAATAATTGAACTGCATCAAACAGAGCGGGTACTTTCTGGGCTTCGTCAATATAAACAAGTGGTTTTCCGGTTTTTGCTTTAACCTGCTTTATCAATTTTGAAGGATCTGATTCAAATTGTAATCTTATTGACGGGTCTTGCAAGGGAAATTCCATATAGTCAATACCCTTATGCAAATACTCTTTTACAATTGTGGTTTTACCTACCTGCCTCGGTCCCAATATTAGAGCAGACTGTTTTTTGATGATCAGCCGACTTAATTCTGTATTTAGATACCTCAACATTGGTTTATTTATACTGCGCATATTTAAAGTATACTTTATATTTGCATATTTGTCAATGGCAACAAAAAAAGGGAGCAAACTGATAACTGCTCCCTTTCTGATATTCTATTACAATTAAAGATTACTTGCTTAAATTCCCGTGCATAAGTTTCCAGATCTCATGATCCGTTAATTTATTATTGCAGGGTAAAAAGATAGTTCCGTTCGGTTCTCCCAGTACAATACTTTTAATAACAGAAGGATCCTTGCCGTCAGCAATAACCATAGTAATTCCCGCCGCAGCGCATTTCTTGGCTGCTTGAAGCTTGGTAGCCATTCCTCCGGCGGATAATTCGCCTTTTGAACGTCTTGCAAGCTTTTCTATCTCAGGAGTTATCTTCTTAACCAGAGGAATAAGCTCGGTATCCGCGTTTTTATTCGGATCTTCCCTGCATAAACCTTTAATATCAGAGAGTATTATAAGCAGATCCGCCCCGACAAGATGAGCCACCATTGCGGAAATATTATCATTATCCCCAACTTTTATCTCATCAACCGCGATCGTATCATTTTCATTAATAACCGGCACAACTCTTTTTTTCAGAAGGACATCAAAAGTGTTTTTTGCATTCAGATACCTTTTTCTGTCGGTAAAATCATCTTTTGTTAGGAGTATCTGGCCTATCACCGCTTTATATTTTCTAAAGGCGCGCTCATACGCCTCCATAAGAAGAGGCTGGCCTATGGACGCAGTTGCCTGCTTTTCAGGGATGGTCTCAGGTTTTTTCTTGAGCTTCAGTGCGGCAATTCCGGCTCCGATAGCCCCTGAGGTAACAAGACAAATATCTCTTCCGGATTTTTCCAAGCCGGAAAGAACTTCTGCAATCTTTAAAACCCGGGTTGTATTTATGCCCTTTACTTTATCCGCAAGAAGGTTGGTGCCGATCTTAACCACGATTCTTTTGTACATCAGGCTGCTCCATTAAAAGAAATTACAAAGTACAAATTACAAATGACAATATTGGGTGTTTTACCAAACATGTATCATACTATCTTTATGACGTTATGCCAAAGAAAACCCCGAGCGTAAGCTCGTGGGATGAATTTGGCATGAATAATCAAAATCTACCTATCGTCGAAACTCCGTGCGTAAGCTCGGAGAGGTTCATATCAGCGGGCGTTTTTATCCGCATTCCATATATTGTAATTTGTCCTTCGTCATTTGTAATTGTTTCTCAGACTTTTTCAAACATCAGCTTGTCACCGCCGGCTTTTGCCAGTAAAGAACCGCCTTCTAAGATTCGTTTATTTAGGATCTCCGTGGAAAGCGGATCCTCTATATATTTCTGAATAGCTCTTTTCAAAGGCCTTGCGCCAAAGACAGGATCATAACCCTTATTAATAAGGAATTCCTTTGCTGAATCAGCCAGTTTCAACTTGATTTTTTTCCCTGTAAGCCGTTCTTCAACTTTTTTAATAAGAAGTTCAATAATACTGGTTAAATTTTCTTTTGTCAGCTGATGGAAGACTATGAGCTCATCAATTCTATTTAAAAACTCAGGATTAAAGGTCTTTCTTAATTCATCCATTACTTTGCTCTTCATTCCTTCATAAGAAACCTTATCATCCTGTTTTTTAAACCCTAAAGAGCCGCCTCGGTCTATGGATCTGGCGCCTGTATTTGAAGTCATTATAACAACGGTATTCTTAAAATCAACAATACGCCCGAAGGAATCGGTAAGCCTCCCGTCGTCCAGGACCTGAAGCAGAACATTAAACACTTCCGGATGCGCTTTTTCAATCTCATCAAAAAGAATAACAGAATACGGACGCCTTCTTACTTTTTCCGTTAACTGCCCGCCTTCTTCAAATCCTACATAACCCGGGGGCGCTCCCATAAGGCGGGAAACTGCAAACTTCTCGGAATACTCCGACATATCTATTCGAATCAGTGCTTTTTCATCTTCAAACATAAATTCAGCAAGAGCCCTGGCAAGCTCGGTTTTTCCGACACCCGTAGGCCCCAGAAAGATAAAAGAACCTATTGGTTTTTTCGGGTCAGCAAGGCCCGCCCTGCTTCTTTGTATTGCGTTGGTAACCGATTTTATCGCTTCTTCCTGTCCGACCACTCTTTTTCTGAGAGCACTTTCCATATTGAGCAGTTTAACGGATTCTTTCTCTTCAAGCTTAAATACCGGAATCCCGGTCCACTGAGAAACAACCTTGGCAATATCCTCGGAAGAAACCTTTTTTTCCGTTATTCCCTGAGATTTTTCCCAGAGTTTTTTAATATCCTCCTGCTTAATCTTCAATTCTTTAATACGATCCCTCATGCTTGCGGCTTTCTCAAACTCCTGAGCTTTCACCGCCGACTCTTTTTCCTTCATGGCCTTTTCAAGCTCTTTTTCCACGGAAATAACTTCGGCAGGACGCGCCGAGGACTGCAACCTTACCTTAGCGCAAGCCTCGTCAATAACATCTATAGCCTTGTCCGGCAAAAACCTTGCGGTAATATACCTGTCAGCGAGATTGGCAGCTTCTTTTATAGCTCCGTCAGTTATCTTTACCTTATGGTGAGCTTCATACTTGTCGCGCAGCCCCTTTAAAATCATAACAGTCTCTTCTACCGACGGAGGATTCACGATAATGGTCTGGAACCTTCTTTCCAGGGCCCCGTCTTTTTCTATATGTTTTCTGTACTCATTTAAAGTACTGGCGCCTATGCACTGAACCTCGCCTCTTGAAAGCGCGGGCTTTAACATATTAGAAGCGTCTATCGCTCCCTCAGCGGCTCCGGCTCCGACCAGAGTATGGAGCTCGTCTATAAAAATAATAACATTCCCGCTGTGGCGGAGTTCATTCATCACTGCTTTCAGCCTCTCTTCAAATTCTCCCCGGTATTTCGTACCGGCAACCATTCCCGCAAGATCCAAAGTCAGGACTCTTTTCCCGACAAGAAGCTCCGGAACATTTCCGGAGATAATTTTTTGAGCCAGCCCTTCCACGATAGAAGTCTTCCCCACCCCCGCTTCTCCCAAAAGTACGGGGTTATTTTTGGTACGCCTGGAAAGAATCTGTATTACCCTCTCTATTTCTTTTTCCCGGCCTATGACAGGATCAAGTTTATTATCCCTGGCCAGTACAGTCAGATCCCTGGAAAAAGCATCCAGCGCCGGAGTTTTGCTTGTTTTTAAACCTGCCGGCTGAATCCCGGGATGATGAGGAACTCCCTGTGAAAAGAAGCTCTGTTTTGAAGCTGAAGAAGAAGACTGCCCGCCCAAAAGCTCAATGGTAACCTCCCTGGCGTGCTCCAGGGTAATTCCGAAACTTACGAGAACTTTTGACGCCGCGCTTTCACCTTCTTTCACTATACCAAGAAGAAGATGCTCCGTCCCGACATAACCATGCCCCATGTTATTCGCTTCTTCAATCGCAAGTTCAAGGGCCTTTTTCGCCCTGGGAGTAAAAGAGAGGTCTTCAACCTGTACAGCGCCCGTACCCGGGGAAAGCATGCTTTCAATTTCTTTTTTCAATTTTGTCAGACTGACACCCATATTTTTCATGACACCTATCGCAACACCGCTGCCGCCCCGTATCAAACCGAGCATAAGATGCTCCGGCCCGACATAGTCATGCTTCAACCTTCCGGCTTCTTCTTTTGCGTAAATAATAATCTTTTGCGCTCTTTCAGTGAACTTCTGAAACATAATATCCCTCCGTTTATGAAACTCTCCGAGCTTACAAGTTTGCGCCAAAAGTCGGAAATATTTTATGACGTTAGGCCATAAAAACACTCTGTAATTAAAAGCATTCTAGCATAAAAAGGCGCTAATAACAAGTAAGGGCCTGGACTTATTACCGGCTATTTGAGTTTTTGAGCCACATAATTAACAATTTCTATTATTTTGTCTATTATATCATTCAAGAATTGAAATTTTTCGAGCATTCCGGTCATCAAGAGCAGCCCCGTAAAAAGGGCTGCGAGTACCGAAATAAAAACCAGCACCTTAAATATAACCATAGACAGGCGCAGAAGTTTTATTATTAAGAATATTGCAAGATAAACGAGGAACAGGAGCAAT
>JAZDIO010000115.1:0-5111 GCA_043804965.1 Candidatus Firestoneibacteriota bacterium
CACCTGACTTTCCGGCTCCTTAATAAGTTTATTTTTACTTCTTCTATCTGTTTTTTTAGCTGCTCATCCATGAATCATTCCTTTTTTACGCGGCTTATTAAAATATAGCTCAAACAAAATACAAATAACAGTCAAAATAGAAATTAAAGAAAGGACCAACCCTGTTTTAAAGGCTTTTGGATTGTATTTGAATACTATCTCATGCTTCCCCGAAGGACAATAAAGGCCCCTGAATATACCGTTTGCCCTATAAAGCTTTTCTATTTTCTTATCTACAAACACTTCCCAGCCGGGGTAATATGTATCATTTAAGACAACAAAACTTTTTTTATGCAAAAGAGCGCTTATTTTAACCATATTTGGGGTTTCTTCTTCAATCTTTACTTCGCCGCCGGCTCCACCACCCTGATGAATACCGGAATCAACCGGATTAATTATTATCGTTTCTTTATTTGGATCATAACTATCACTTTTGATATATTCCCTAGCTTGTTTTTCATTATTAAACCCTTTAAGTTCTTTCGCAACAAAACACCTGGGCAAAGAACCTTCATTTTCGTAGATTTTTACTCCGTCAAATGAATATTTTAAAGGGAAGGCCTTTTTATCAAGAAGTTCTTCCGTTACTATAAATCTTGCGGAAATCAAATCCAGATATCTGCGTTTTTTATTATTATTAATATATTTTAACAAGTCATAATAATCCCGCACAAGTATAGAATCATATCCGGAAGCAACTCTGACGCCTGAAAGCATATTCTGATTCGGATACAGCCGGTTCTTGGCATAATACATTGCTTCATAAAATGTTTCTCCTTGAAGCCAGGCCTCTTTTTCCCCGGGTCTCAGGATATAGGTACGGCTAGCCCCCTGATTTTCTTTTAAATAAGATTCTACTCCCTGGGTTCTGCCATAAAATTCCGCGCTTATTCTCTGATTTACAGGTTCGTTATTAATAAAAAGCTCCAGAGATACAATAAGAATAATAATGCCTGCGGCAAACTCTTTTTTTACTTTTCCCTTGCAGTATAAACCAATTATAAGAGCGCCAAACAGAAATATAAAGATTGCCGTCAGAAAATAATCAATTGCTCCCGTATGATTCATATCAGCATAGTATAGATACTTGCACAAACCTTCAGGATTAACGAACTTCGCAAGAAGCGCGACAATGTTGTTCCTCAGCAAACACATCATAATTCCGGTAACCGCAATACCTGCGCTAAGCAGTAAAACTACCCTGAATAATCTTTTCTTTTGCAATTTCTTTGTTTCAAATATACGCTCCAGAGTAAAACCGGCTAAAAACGCGATACTCAGAAAGACGGGAAATAGAAATTTTATCGGAAAACGTATCTGTTTAAAACCGGGAAGAAAAGAATATAATTGTTCATAAAATATATTAAAGCGTCCGGCAGCCAAAAAAAGAGAAATTAACCCCAAAAAAATATAAAATAAAAGATACCTTCTTCTTTCCTCTTTCTCTTTTAAGACATAAATACCCGAGGTAAGCGCTAAAACCACAGGAATAAGTCCTATAAAAGCGCTTTTTAACCATATCTGATTCTTTTCTCCAAAAAATAACTCTGAAAAAGAACCTTCTTTAAAAAATGAAGGGATAATAAAAGCAAAAATACCGTCAGGCGGAAAAGACCACAGACTGTTTAAGATACGGGTAATTGCTTCCGGCTGATTATTCCTGTCGGAATTTACAAGAAACTCCAGAAATGGTAAAAGTTGAAAAGATGAAAACAATAATGCTGCCGCCAGAGCCCCAAAGAACACCAAAAACGGTTTTTTCCTATAGAAAAACATCGAAAATAACGCTAATATTCCTAAAGTGATATACAACGTAGTCGGTTCTCCGCCCAGAAATTGGACCATAAGCAGAACTCCGGTCAAGATTGTATATACCAGTCTGGCTTTCATTTCCTTTGATTCCAAAGCCCTCTTAAATACCAGAAGAATCAGAGGCGCCCAGATTACCGAAGAAAGCGTAGTAATCATCTCGACCACGGAGATCATATATCCGGAAAAAGTGAAAAGCACCGCGGAAAAGAACGCAGAATATTTTTTAAAACCAAATTCAAGGCAGAGAAAATACACAAATAACCCGGCAAGGAAAAAATGCGAGGCAATAAAAAGATTAAAACCAAAATCAAAAGGCAGAATATAGTAAAGGACGCTCACCGGATATGCCACCTGCGACTGCAGCCCGGCGAAAAACGGAGTTCCGCAGGAATTCAGCGAGTTCCAATGCGGAAAAACGCCCGACCGCAGCCCTTCGGCGGCAAACTTCTTATACGGGTAAAAATATCTGTAAATATCCCTGAAGGAAAACGAGTTCCCTAAAAACAGGGTGTCAAAAAAAAAGATCAGCGATAAACCGGCCAGCAGCACCGGATAAAATATTCCTTTAATTAATCTTTCTTTAATACGCATAAAATCTTTTTTGCCGCTTGTGCCGGTGCCAATCTTGAAGCATCAACCACATAATCAGCGGCTTCAAAATACAGAGGAAGCCTTTTTTGAAGCAATTCTCGAAGCCTCTTTTGATCCTGCGCCCTGTTTCCCGAATTTAAAAGAGGCCTTTTATCTTTTTGTGTAGAAACCCTTCTCAGTATAACTTTTTCATCAGACAATAAAGCAACAACCACACCGTTTTTCTTTAATCGCTTAATATTCACGGGATATTTGATAATTCCGCCCCCGGTAGAGATAACCAGATTTTTTTTATCAGAAACAATTTTAATAACTTTTTTTTCGATTTTTCTGAAATATTTCTCATCTTTTTTCTTGAATATTTCTTTAATAGAAAGCCCGGCGTCCTCCTCTATCAGTTCGTCAGTATCAACAAACTTTCTTTTCATTCTACGGGCAATTATCCTGCCTGTCGAGGTCTTGCCGGTTCCCATAAAACCAATAAGCACTATGTTACTCTTTAATATGTTCATTTTTACCCGGTCAAAGACCCTTTATTCTTTTCAAATATGCATTTAAAGAAACGTTTATGTCTATAACGGCATCTCCGCCGAATTTTTCCATAAAACAATTCGCAATTTCAAAAGCAACAATAGCTTCTCCTGCAACACAAGCTGCGGGAACCGCGCAGGTATCAGAACGTTCCACCAGGGCTTTAACTTTCTTTTTAGTAACTATATCAATGCTGTTCAATGGTTTATAGAGTGTTGCAATAGGTTTCATAGCGGCCCTGACCACAATATCCGACCCGTTGCTCATCCCGCCCTCAATTCCTCCGCAGCTGTTTGTTTTTCTATAATACATTCCTTTTTTATAATATATCTGATCATGAACTTTCGAACCGGGCATTTGGGCGGCTTTAAAGCCCAAGCCTATTTCAACACCTTTTATTGCCTGAAGACTCATAAGCCCTCCGGCAAGCCTGGCATCCAGCTTTTTGTCCCACTGGGCATAAGAACCAAGTCCTGCGGGAACTTTCAATGCCCGGACTTCGAATACACCGCCTATTGAATCCCCGTTCTTTTTTGCTTTTTCGATAACCGTTATCATTGCTTTTTCAGCTTTTTTATCTGCGGTGCGCAAGGGAGAAGCTTCTATAACGGCTTTATACTTAATATCATAGGTTTTTGCCTGAATATCCGCGATTTGCGTAACATAACCGAATATCTCTATGCCAAATTCCTTAAGAAGCTTTCTGCAGACAGCTCCGGCGGCCACTCTCGCCGCAGTCTCTCTCGCGCTGGCCCGCTCAAGAACATCTCTGATATCCGACAAACCGTATTTTAAAACACCCGCAAGATCCGCGTGACCCGGACGGGGCATGGTGACGGGAGGTACAGTTTTATTCTCCCAATTCTTTGAATCAGCATTGGCTATTAATAAAGTAACCGGAGCTCCGGTAGTTATTCCATTTCTAATACCGCTTAAAATTTCAACGGTATCTCTTTCGATAACCATACGTCCGCCCCTGCCATATCCTTCCTGTCTCCTTCTAAGCTCAGGATTTATATCTGAAACAGAAAGTGAAAGACCGGCAGGAACACCGTCTATTATAACAGCTAAAGCTTTTCCGTGAGACTCGCCACTTGTCAATAACCTTATCATTTTCACTCCAAATAAGTATGCGGGCCTTAAGGACCCGCATACTATAGTTTATGAATTTATTTTTTATCTGATTATATGCGGAGTCATAAAGACTACAAGATCCCTCTTTGTTTTTCCGACTGTCTTATTCTGGAAAAGAATAGAACCCAGGAGAGGAATATCCCCCAGAATCGGAACTTTATGAATGGTCACGACTTCATCTTCTCTGATAAGACCTCCTATCACAAAAGTATCGCCGTCTTTTATCAATACCTGCGTGTTTGCAGTCCTTGAATCGACAACGGGAGGCGGCCCTGCGGAAACAATTGAGCTCACCATCGGCTTTACCTGAAGAGTAACATAATCATTTCTGTTAATTTGAGGAGTAACCTCAAGCGTAACTCCTGCATCAACAGAAGCATAAGTTGTAACACCCGTCTGAGCGTTAAAACCGCTTGTATAAGTATAGGCCTGAGTAATATTAATTGTAGCCGTTTTATTATCAACCGTAGTTATCCTTGGATTTGCTATTAAATTAGCGTCATTATTTTTCACCAAAGCATCAAGAGCAATCCAGAAAGACGTATTTCCGGCAATACCAAACTGAAATTGACCCGCTTTTGCGGCACTTGTTGTCGGCGGGGAGATACTTGCTTTTAACTGCGTAGTATTAGCAGTGCCTGGATAAAGATCTGTCATTAAACCGCTGCCTACACCCGCAGTGCTTCCTGTTTCTATGTCCCATCTTATCCCGAGTTTATCTTCACTTTCCACTTTTAAGTCAACAAGTTTTGCCTCAATATTAACCTGAGCAGTTTTGGTATCCAAACTTTCAATCAAATTGGCAAATGTTTCCATTTTACTGGTTATATCCGTAATAATCAGCGTATTTGTTCTCGCATCAGACTGAATTTTTCCGCTTCCGCTCATAAAAGGAGTAATCGAAGCCTGTAATTCGGCAGCTTTCGCAAAATTAATCACAAAATACCTGGTTTCAACAATAGCGCTTTCTTCTTCTGCTTTTAATTCGCTCGGAGTGGCAACCC
>JAZDIO010000116.1:0-2368 GCA_043804965.1 Candidatus Firestoneibacteriota bacterium
TTCCTTGCCGTTAAAACTGAATAGAATGCTGAACAATATTATTTTAAAGGCCTCGTATTATTTTGTTTTTTTCCTGGGCGGTTCAAAAGAAAAGCTGGAATATGATTTCGTGGAATTTAATGCGGCGCTTGCTAAAGCAAATGGTCTGAAATATAAAGCCGGGGAGATTCTTATTCTGCTCCCGCGCTGTATGCAAAATTCCGATTGCAAATATAATGTTGTTAACAATATGGAAAATTGTGTCTCCTGCGGCAAATGCGATGTTAAGGCCGTAAGAGAAACTATAGCTGAAACCGGCGTAAAAGCAGCGGTTGTGACCGGCGGAACTCAGGCCCGGGCTCTGGTAAAAAAGAACAGGCCGAAAGTAATAATTGCCGTTGCCTGCGAGCGTGAGTTGATCAGCGGGATTTTTGATGTTCCTGACTGCGAGGTTGTGGGGTTGATAAACGACCGTCCGGAAGGCCCTTGTTTTAATACCAGGGTAAGTGCAGCAAAACTCAAGGAAACAATCAGCGGATTCTTGGAAGGGCGGTAATATGTCCCGGGTTCTTTACTTTGACTGCCAGGCGGGTATCTCGGGAGACATGATTCTTGGGGCGTGTGTTGATGCAGGCGCTCCTTTTTCTGCCGTAAAGGCTGAAATAAAACATCTGAAGCTGAAGGACTGTAAACTCTCGGTTCGCCGCGTTATAAAAAAAGGTATTTCTGCTTCCAAAGCGGATGTGCATATTTATGGAAATCATCATCACGGGCATTCCCATGCCAAGTATACCGAGATAGACAGGTTTATAAAGAATTCATCGCTCAGGATTTCACTGAAAGATAGGACCCGTGAGATTTTCCTGGAGATCGCCAAAGCAGAAGCAAAAGTTCACGGCGCAAGTCTTAAGAGTATCCGTTTTCACGAGCTGGGCAGTCCTGATACCCTTGCGGATGTGGTCGGCGCTCTTGTATGTTTTGAAGAACTGAAGATAGAAAAAATATTTTCCTCGCCTTTAAATGTCGGCGGAAACGCTCTTATTCAAACTGCTCACGGGCTGCTTCCGAATCCTGCTCCGGCAACGGCGGAATTGCTTCGCGGTATCCCCGTGTACATCTCGGATCTTCCTTTTGAAATGGTGACTCCCACGGGAGCTGCCATTCTTAAAGTCATGAGGGAAAAAAACAAAGAACTTATAACGGGCAGTATTAATATCGAAAAGATCGGTTACGGCGCGGGGAAGAGAGAACTTTCTGACCGGCCCAATGTTCTGCGTGTTCTTATCGGCGAGGTTGCGGCGTTTATCGATAAGGAAGAAGTGGTAGTGCTGGAGTCAAATATCGACGATTCTTCGCCGCTTGTTTACGAAACTCTTATGGAAAAACTTTTCCAGGCCGGCGCGCTTGATGTTGCGCTTCTTCCTGTACAGATGAAAAAGAAGCGCCCGGCAGTAAAACTGGAAATTATCTGCGGCAAAAAGATTGCCGATAAACTTGCAAAGATAGTATTTGAAGAGACCTCGACCTTTGGTGTCAGAATGTATCCGGTATCCCGGATTAAACTTGAGAAAAAAATAAAACAAATCTCCACTCCGTACGGGAAGCTCAGGGTAAAGACCGGACGATTGAACGGTAAAATAATGAGTGTTTCTCCCGAGTATGACGATTGTAAAAAACTTTCCTATAAACTAAATGTCCCCGTCAAAACGATACTTGCTTCGGCGCTTTTTTCGTCTCAAGGGAAGAGATAATTAGTCGCTTCTGATTTAGAAAAAATAACTGTGTAAAATTGTGTAGTAAGTTGTAGTGCTAAAAGGATATAATAACTGTTCATTCAGGAGATTACACTTAATTAATGAATATTTTTTATAGTATTAACATAGAATTATGGTTTTTTGTCAATAAAATATCGGTTTTCTTTAAAGATATCAATTCTTCGAATAAGATCAGACATGATACAGTTTCAGACAAGGAACTGGAAAATAAATGGAGAGAAGGAGATCCTGCCTGTTTTGATCTGCTTTATGAAAAATATAAAAAACCAATATTTAGTTTTGCTTACAGGATGCTAGGAGATTTTACGGAAGCCGAGGACGTGTTCCAGGAGGCTTTCCTAAGGGTATACCGCACGGCAGATAAAAAAGAAGCAATTAATACAGAATTTTCAACGTGGATCTATACCATAGCAAGAAATTTGTGTTTAAACGAGATTAAAAGAAGAAAAAGCCATCCATTGTTTTTTAACAGATTATTTAAATGGGGGGAAGAACGGGAACAGACCGATGATATTGCCGGAAAAGATGACCAGATAGCTGAATTTGAGAAAAAAGAAGAAGAAAGCGCGATAAAGGATGCCATAAATAAACTGCCGGTCGACCAGCGAGAAGTT
>JAZDIO010000117.1:0-7597 GCA_043804965.1 Candidatus Firestoneibacteriota bacterium
CCGTCGTCAGATAATTACATTCTTTTTTATTTAAAGGATTTACAATAAATTGAAAATAGTTCCTATGATTATGCTCCGCATCAAGAAAGATCTCTACCGTATCATCCTGCCAGATGGGAGATTTTCCGAATTTTCTTAAACCTTCCTTTCCGACCTTGCGTTCAAAAAGAAAATAAATACTGTCCTTTGTGTAAAAAAGACGCGCGGCAACATCTTTATCCATACCCTTGATACGCTGATAATGCGGACCGGGTATTCTAATATTCTTTTTGATTTCCGCTCTAGGACAGTAAATCGTATGAATTTCAGCCGTCCAGGGAAGATATTGTAATTTTAACCAGTTTTTCATATGCCTTTTGCCCTGCGTTTTTGCCAACAATAATCTAAAAATTTCCTAGCGTCGAAACTCGTAAGCTCGGAGAGGTTCATTTTTTGGATAATATTTCTATAACCTTCTTTATATCGGGTACAATATCATCTTGAAAGTCTTTTTCCTTTTTTAAAAGCTCTGCCGCTTCCTGCAATTCCTTAACAACCACTTTATCTCCTATTTTTCCTATAGCTCTAAGCGCTCTTTTTTTAACATATAATTCCTCGTGTACTATTACAACATCTACAAGCAGATACTGAACTCTTTTATCTCCGATTTTCTCTAAGGCATCAATAACTTCCATAACGAGTTCTGATTCTGAATCAACATCGCTTAATATTTTCAAGAGTTTATTTAAAACCGCTGCATCATTGCCGCCAATATCACCCAAGGAGGCCGCGCAGCTCATTCGGAGAGGAAGATCATTATCTACTGATAAACCATTCATTAACGCCGCCGCCACGGTCTTATCATTTTTAAATACTCCGAGAGATTTAGCCGCCTCAGCTCTTAATTTCATATCTTCTTTGCTGTTTTCCAAAATATTTATTAATTGAGGAATGAATTCTTTATACTTGCTTTTAACAATTTCTTTCATTGCTACTTGTTTTAACATCAAATCATTTCCCTTCAGCCATTGTTTTACGGTTTCGGATTTTGTCGCGCAATACAGTAAACCAGTAAACAATAAACATAATAACAATATTTTTTTAATTTGTAAGCGCATAAATAATTATATTTATTCCCCCTTTCAGGGCTTCGCGTTGAACTATCTTTTTCTGGCGGTGGCGATGCCATCCGCAATGCAGATCCTTTGAAGACAAAAACATCATAAGCCTTCCTTTTTCATCCGGCAGCCCCAGGAAGGGGTGGTCAACACCGACAATTAAAGGAAACCCCAGGGGGAAATGGTAAAAACAATCAAAAATAGGATGTTTATAATCCAAGGGTTCCAGTTTCTTTCCGGGAAATATTTTCTCCTCCACAAGTTTCTTCATTTCCAAATAAAAATAATCTTCTTTAGGCTCCAGCTGGCAATCCTCGGCGTAGATTAAACCGCCTCTTTGCATATACTCTCTCATATTCTTAATTTCTTCACTTGAGAAAACCGGGATGCCCGAACCATGAATGAAAACCATCGGGAAACCCGCTATTTCTTTCAAATCTTTGAAAGAAACTTTGTAGATAGTTTTGTCTGTTTTTATTGTAGAGTTATTTTCTAAAGCCGTTAATAATGTAATATCCCCGTTAAAATCCGTATCCCACACTTCCATATTTTCTCTTTTTGATTCCGCGGGTAATTTACTTTCAAACTTTACCCGCGCCCACTTAAATATCTCCGCGGCATATATTAAATTACCGCTTAAAAATAAACAAACCAAACCTGTTAATACTATATTTCTTAATCTCTTATACATATACATATTGTTCGTTTCCTAAGATGATAATGAAGTTTTGCATATTATCAAAGTTTAAAAATAACATGATTTTCGATTCACTCATTTTTTATTCTTTAAAATATTTTCAAAATCCCGGGTTATATCGCAAACGCAATCTCCCTTTTTCACCGCATCCGTTTCATGTTCCCTTAAACTCCCCGGGAATTTTCCCAGGGAAATGATTAGACTATCGTCATAAGGCGCGACAATTTCCTGTATATAGTTAAACCCTCCGAAACCCACCACTTCTCCTATTATTTCTCCTTTTTTCACAATATCTCCCGCTTTTCTCCTTTTTATGAAAATTCCGTTATAATCAGATTTAAATATTGTTTTTTTAATTTGATCTTTTTTTACTATTGTTTGCAGGTAAGGCGGCTGTAATTTGCCTTTTATTATTTTTGTGTATATTAACGCGTTTCTAATCGCCGCCTCTCCTATTTTAACATTATAATCATCTATTAATCTTAAAGGCGGAAGCTCTATCACGCAGGAGGGAATTTGCAAATGCGCATGCGCGTAATTTACCAAGGTGCTGTTTAATTTTCCATTTTTTCGTTTTCCGGAAAAGATCCTTTTTAAACCTAAAGATTCAGCGAATTTAAGGTTGCTTTTATCCCCTTCCGTAAACATTGCCAAAGGACCGTAAACCGTCTGATGAGAATGAAAATCTATCAAGAAATCAATATTTTTGATTACTTCCTGGTAAATTTTGTGCGCCATTTTTTCTATGATATTTCCTTTAGATTTTCCCGGCCATAACCTGTTCATATCGCAGAAGGGCCGGCCTGTATTCCATTCTTTGTCGGTAGGGTAGGCCTGTTTACGTATTGAAGCCGCAAGCGGATTCGCGGTAGAAACACATATTAAATTTCCGTTCAATTTTTCAGGATTTATCCAATTAAAAATCCTTCTCATAACTTCCATCCCGTTTATTTCCAGACCATGCTGCATGCATACAACGCCTAAGGTGGCGCCTCTCCTTTTGCCTTTTGCTATAACTACGGGGATTTTTACTTTATACCGAAAATTATTTACTTCGATCGCGCTATGTATAATTTTTCCTCCTGTAAAGTTATCCTTTAACACGTCATTTATTTTCATTAAACGCTCCTTTCGCGGGCCGCCCCGGACTGCCGGTCCGCCGCTGGGAATAGGCGGAATATAATGACCGACGGCGGATTAAACATCACTTAATTAATCCTATTTTACCTTTTCTCTTATTCCCTCTCGTATCAGAAACAATGTAATAATACACCCCGTTAGAAACAAATTCTTCTTTATTATTTTTTCCATTCCAGTAGATTATGCCTCCAAAATCGGATTCTTTTAATGTAACTATTAACTCGCCATTATTATTATAAATTTCCATTATCGACCCTGCCGGAATATTTATTATTTTTAACCTGTTGCCTGTTAATTTATTCAGCCTAAAGGGATTCGGATATACCTTTACGTTAGCAAGCGGATCTCCCCCTTCGGACAGCGTGTTCGCAGACGCTAAATCTCCGAGAGAAACCCTCGCATTATACAAGTCATAAGGATTATGCGACCAGGTGCCGATTGTTTGAGCAGGATTACTTTCCCACATATAATTTAAAGCAAGCGGAACCAGGGAATTTACTATACTGTCCGCTTGTTGTTTTTTCCCTAATTTATTTAACAAATACATGTATTCGTAATCCTGCACGCCTCTTCTCATTGCTTTAAGTCTAACAGACGGAAGCGGCTGACCAAAATCCTTAGATAAACCCAGTATTGTCGCGGTTTCGGAATAGATACAAGTAGCGTTTCCTCTTTCTGCATCCGCATTAAAATTTGTCCAGGCCGCGGTTCCGCCTGATACACAATGCCAGGTTTCCACGCCGTTTAATTGATACTTCCAGGCTATCCAGGGATTTACAGTCGGTCCCAGCAGCTCCGAATCTATCCGCAGGGGACCCGCTGACGGCCCGCTTAAATTATAAAAAAGAACCTTGTCCCCTAAAGATATTCTTGTTTGCATTTTAGCCACATTAATCTGCGAGTAGTTCTGACCGGAGGAAACAACCCATCTGGAAACAACATTGCCTATTTTATTTAATATCCAATCCGAGGTAATCTCCTGGTCGCTCTTTTGATATACCGCGTCAAAATTGCCTATATCCACGGCAAATTTTATTTTTGTTACCCCGCTATCTTTTAAAAGTTGTCCGTAAAACGCAAGATGGTCATAATCATAATAATCCTTACATCCGTCAGAGCAGTCAGGACCGCAACTGTTTATTACCCCGGAGCAGGTAACAGGATAAGGCTGACCGCTTTTATCTGTTCCGCAACACCAGGCAGAAGTGTTACAATTTGGACTATTCTTATTATAAATATAACAGGGAGGTATCGGCTCGTCCAACGAATTTAAAAATATACTCAGGTCTGTTCTGGTCCATCCTTTTGATATAAAATGCGCTTCCGTATCCTGAAATGCTTTCTTTATTTTACTGTTAAAATCGGCGGAGTTAGTTTTTTTATAATCATAGGAAAGCGGCCAAAAACTGTCGCTGTATTTACTTTTTGTTGTTCTGGGCGCGTCCCAGGAGAAGGGTAAATGTCGTTCCTTTATGGGCCTCCCGTATAGCGGCCCGCTATACCCGTTTGAACTCGTGAACGCGGTTCCGTCAAAAAACGGAGCATACACGTTATCATAATTTGTCCAATTAATGGTTTCCGTTCCGGCATTATAAGAAGGCATATTATCTTCGTCATCCGCATTCATTACTAATCTGTGTTTTTGCGCCAATTGATAATATTTCATTCTTATATCCGCCGATTTCTGATCTATTGAGCCGTAGTGATTTAATTCATAAATTACATGTATATCATCCTCAGGCAAAGTAAAATTCCAAACTCTCAGGTTTAAGTCTAAGGTAATTGGAGAAAATCCCGTGCCCGATATTGTAATCGTCCCGTTATAATATCCCTCTCCCGTATTTGCCGGAATAAAAACATCCACCCAGACAGCCTGATTTGCCTGCTGCGTTATTCCATTAAAACTATCAGGAATATCAAAAGGCGCGCCCAGTAAATTTTTACCCAGGGAAAACGGAACCAACGCGTCAGGATACCATCCATCCCCCAAGTCAGGCGCCGCAGAGCCTGTAACATTTAAATACCATTCCTTAAACATTTCTATATTCGTATTTAAAATAGTCCCGCCGCTCCCCGTTAAATTAGACGCGGTCAGGTTAACATTGCTAATCGGAGAAGTTGTTTCAATAATAACCTGAAAAGCAACATACTCGTTTTTCGCGCCGACTAAATTAATCACACTGTTAACTCCACTGCCGTACCAGACGGGATTAGTCAGTTTATAATCCGCCGGGATCTTAGTAGAGGACGGTATATTTGCTTCCCATACGGCTCCTGTCACCGGATTTACTTTGGCAAAATCACCTATTACCCAGGCTTTTACGTCCGCGTTAATACAATTTGCCGTTAACAACAGCCCTAGGACTATTTTCAGAAACAAACACATTTTTAAAATTTTGGCAGAATTTGTCATAATATCCCTTCTTCTTCTGAGGCGGACAAAAACCCGCGCTGAATATTCATTACCCAAAGCTTCTTTTTCTTTCTTTCTATATTAAATTTGCCACTGCGGAACCCACCTCCGAAGTAGTGGATTTTCCGCCCAGGTCTTTTGTCCTTACTTTTCCTTCTTTTAGAAGTTTTTTTATCGCCGACATAATGAGTTCCGCCGCTTTATTTTCTCCGAGAGACTCAAGCATCATTACGCCCGCCCAGATCGTAGCTATCGGATTCACAATTCCTTTGCCCGCGTATTTGGGCGCGGAACCGTGTATCGGTTCAAACATGGATATTCCATTTGGAGCTATATTTCCTCCCGGGGCTATGCCCATCCCGCCCTGAATCATCGCGCCTAAATCCGTAATGATGTCGCCAAACAAATTATCGGCTACTATCACATCAAAACTCTCAGGATTCTTAACAAACCACATGGTGATAGCGTCAACAAGAGCAAAATCCGTCTTAACATCAGGATAATCCTTCGCTACTTTCCTGAATACTTCATCCCAGTATACCATGCTGTAATTTAAAGCATTTGATTTTGTACAGCACGTTAAGTGCTTTTCTCTTTTCCTTGCTAAATCAAACGCGTATCTCATAACCCGTTCAACGCCTAGGGAGCTGTACACGCCATTTTGAACAACTATTTCTTCCGAATCCGCAAATGTCTTTTTATATTTTGAATAATATTCGTGTTCCTTGCTTCCTTTTTTATATCTGCCGCCAATACCCGAATACATACCTTCTGTATTTTCTCTGACCACAACAAAATCAATATCTTCCGGCTTTTTATCTTTAAGCACGCAAGAAACTCCTTCTAATAACTTTATCGGCCGCAAGTTCACATATTGATCAAAACCATTCCTGAGTTTCAAGAGTGATTGATGCAAGGAAATGTGGTCGGGCACGCGGGGATCTCCTATGGCTCCTAAATATATACTGTGAAAACCTTTGAGCTGATCCACGCCGTCTTCCGGCATCATGTTCCCGTTTTTTAAATAGTATTCAGAGCCCCAGTCAAAATATGTAAATTCAAATTTCAAATCTTTGACGGCCCTTGAAACTGCTTCTAATGCTTTGATTCCTTCTTTTATCACTTCCGGACCCACTCCGTCTCCCGGAAGCACCGCTATTTTATAAGCCACCATATTATTCTCCTTTTATAATTCATCTCACAAGCTTATGCTCAGAGCTCCCTCTGGCATAACATTGTAAAATTACTTATTTTTTTTCCTTGGGTTTTTCTTCCTTTACCGCGCTTTCGGTCAAAACAATATCGTCCAGATAAAATTCGAGCTCTTCCTCTTTATTTAGGGGAACGCAATGAATGCGAATGGCTTTAATCTTATGATCCAAAGCGCTGGTTTCATGAGCTGTCGCATCCGTCGCTTTTGCCACCTGAATAACTATCTGGTTCCACTCCCCGGCTTTCAATTTCTTTGAAATCCTGGGCTGCATATTATCGGAAGTCGGCGAAACAGCTCTAAAATTAACACCCAAAGATTTTACATTCTTCTTCGGCAGAATATAAAATGAAAAATTTGTCGCTTTAGTAACGGTAAATTCTTTGGCTTTTTTTGGATATATAGAACCACCCGTTCCTTTAACCTGTAAGGAAAATTTTCCCGTAACCGCGGAGCCTTCTGTGTCCACCACTTCGACCTCCGAATCAGCTTCCGCCATCCAGCCGCTATCGCTTTCATCCTCAAAATCATCCTTAAATATTTCCTTGCCCTGTTTTTCCTCCGCCCCATACACATTTACCTGGGCCATACAAAACAAAATCAGGCCCGTGAACACCGCCAGACTTATTCTTACCTTCATTTTTCCCTCCTTTTTTGTTTGACACTACCATTTTTTACGTTTTTAATTTTTCAGATGCATTTTAGGTTCCATTTCTTTCTACTCGAAATTTAAAACACCAAATCTATCCGGAGTGGCATTTGGGCCAAACGGACAGGACCAGCTGCTGTCGTCATTCTTGGGTAAATTGACCCAGCGGTTTCTATATATATTCAGCCCTATCTTTTCTCCAGAAGCGGGTTTGCATAAAAAAGACGCCAGCGGTACCGCCATTTCTATCGTCCAATTATCTTTATTTTTCAATACCGCTACTTTAGTATTGGAATTCCATTTTTTCCCTGCATCAGGGGATTTATTATAAAGACTGCCGGTTGTGTTTACGATGAACTGATAAAACTCTTTCTTGGACAAATCTCTGTCA
>JAZDIO010000118.1:0-12264 GCA_043804965.1 Candidatus Firestoneibacteriota bacterium
CCCGCTTCAATGACATCCACATTAAGTTTTTCAAGTTGTTTTGCTATTTCAAGTTTTTCGAACCTTGTAAGAGAAGCTCCTGGAATCTGCTCCCCGTCTCTGAGAGTTGTGTCAAATATTATTATTTTATCGGCCATATAAATATCTCCTTTAAATAAGTCTGTAAACTATGGAATCCCCCGTTATGATTTTATCAAAGTCGTCCAAAAGTCCATAACGTCTATAAGGTCCATAAAGTTTTACATTAATGTGGTATTTATTAATTTGGCGGGGTTTTTTCCCGCCTACCTTAAATCGTTAATCATCATTCGTAAATCGTCAATTTCTTTTTTGTTCCTGCGCCTTCTTCCTGACCCCGCACAGCACAAGGTAACCTGCCCTACCTAAGCTAAAAACCACATAACCCAGGGTAACCGTAAAAAACATCGGTTCAGGCCTTAAGAGAACTGCAAGCGCTGCCACAATTATCATTACCATTACAATAAAAGGCGCTTTTTCTTTAATAACAAGTTGTTTGAGCGAGAAAAATTTTACATTGCTCACCATTAAGACCGCTACGACAATCATCAAGACCGGTAAAAAATACGCATTAAATTTTGTTACCGCAACATTATACCAATCGATCATGGCCATGCTATTGGCATGAGGTACGGTAACATAATACCACTCGCCCCACTGCGCAAAGAGTACATACGAAACCAGCACTCCGGCCGCCGCAGGCGTCGGCAAACCGGTAAAGTTTTTAAGATCCGATTTTATCATAATATTAAACCTTGCCAGGCGAAGTGCGGCGCAGACGGCATAAACCGCGGCTATAAGAACACCTATCTTTCCAAGATGCCGGAGTACCGACAGATAAAGGATTACAGCCGGAGCAATGCCAAACGAAGTAAGATCGGCAAGAGAATCAAGTTCCTTTCCGAACTGACTGTCGGTTTTTGTCATCCTCGCAACAATCCCGTCAAGAAGATCAAAGATCATCGCAGCCAGTACTAACCAGCTGGAAAGCACAAACGGATTGATAAAATCATTATAACTTGTAAGTTTAAGTGCGTCAGTTACGGCAAAGATTACAGCCAGGAACCCGCAGACCAGATTGCCCGAGGTAAGGAGGTTCGGAATGATAGAAAATTGCTTTTTCATTTAAGCTTTTAAAACCCTTGCCGCAGGCTTTTCAGTTTTTTCTTCAGCGCCGCTCATTTTCCCGAGTAAAGTTGTTCCGGCGTATACAATATCATCTTCTACCGCCGTGATCCTGCAAACGGCCGGCACAAAAAGCTCAACCCTCGATCCGAATGTAATCATCCCAAATCTATCTCCTGCTTTTAAAATATCCCCGGCCTCCACCCACGCAACAGGCCTATGGACCAGCACCCCGGCAATCTGCTTGACTACCGCGGTTATGCCTCCCTTAATGATATAGATATTCTGTCTATTTTTTTTACCTGCGTCTGCGTGAAACGCAGGTAAAAGCCTGCCGGGTAATACGGAAATATCCGTTATTTTACCTGAAAAAGGCATTCTTTGAATATGAACGTTGTGAATATTAAGAAATATACTTATTCTGATAAATTTACCTTCAATCCCCGGCGCATTGTTTACTTCTTCTATTCCGACTATTTTTCCATCCGCGGGACAAAGAATATCATCATCCTCTGCTTTAATTTCTCTCTCGGGATCCCGGTAAAAGTACATCAGAAATGCCAATATTATTATTCCAAGAAGATCAATTACACCGCCCATCCACTGCAGGTTTTTCTCAAGAACAACATAGGAAACCAGCGCTATACCCGCAAAAAAAACAAAAGCAATAACAAAAGGAAAAAGCAGTTCTTCCTTTGCTCTTCCTGTATTTACAGCTTTTGTGTTCCCTTCCTGTTTTTCCATTTTTTAAATGGGGCGGATTTTACTCCGCCCCGCCCCTTTACCTGTTTTGCCTTGTTTACAAATTACTTGTTTTTACTTTTTTAACCAGGACATCATGCTTCGAAGTCCTCCGCCTACTTTTTCGATCTGGTGAACATTATCTTTCTTCATTAAGGCGTTAAAATGCGGCCTTCCAACCAGATTCTCCGCCAGCCAGGACTTCGCGAACTTCCCATTCTGTATTTCTTCGAGAACTTTCTTCATCTCTTTTCTAGTCTCTTCATTTATAATACGGGGTCCGACTACCAGGTCGCCGAACCTTGCGGTTGTCGAAACTCGGGCTCTCATGCCCTGTATTCCGTATTCATACATCAAATCACAGATAAGTTTTAATTCGTGTAAACATTCGAAGTAGGCGACTTCCGGCTGGTAACCCGCTTCTACAAGAGTTTCAAAACCTGCTTTCACAAGCGCTGAAGCCCCGCCGCAAAGCACTGCCTGCTCTCCGAATAAATCAGTTTCTGTTTCCTCTTTGAAAGTAGTTTCAAGAACGCCTGCCCTTGTCGCTCCGATTGCTTTCGCATAGGCAAGCGCTGTTTCCTTCGCTTTGCCGGAAGCATTCTGATAGATTGCAATTAAGGCAGGAACGCCTTTGCCAGATTCATACTGAGTGCGGACCAAAAATCCAGGGCCTTTGGGCGCAATCATGATGACATCAATTTCCGCTGGAGGAAGAATCTGGTCAAAATGAATATTAAATCCGTGCGAGAAAACAAGGGTTTTTCCTTTTTTCATATATTTCGCTATCGAATCCCTGTAAATCTTTGCCTGAAGGTCATCCTGGGTAAGTATCTGGATCAAATCGGCTGTTTTTGCCGCATCTTCCACGGAGATTATTTTGAATTTTTCTTTCTTGGCTACGGTATAAGCCGGAGTTCCTTCAATTTCGCAAACAACCACACTGATCCCGCTATCCCTCAAGTTTGCCGCTTGAGCATGTCCCTGGTTGCCAAAACCAATGATCGCCACGGTTTTGCCTTTCAAAAACTTTAGATCTGCGTCTTTTTCATAGTAAATCTTAGCCATAACACTTCCTCCTTAAGGAAATTAATTGCTTTTTTCCAGATGAATTACTATATTATACCAAAACAAGCGCTTAGTCAATCCAAAAAGGCCCCATTTTGCCAAAACACAGGGTAATAAATATTTTGATGACGAGGATATTTTAATCAGATTCCGCTTAATTTACAATGAGTTCCGGATTTGACTGCCCTGATATAACAAGACAGGCTTTGCAGCCTAAAACTTGAACAAATATGAAAGCGGGATAATAAAGCCGAATATATTAAAGCATAATATAGTAAGCTTATTAGCAGGGGTTAGCTCTTTCGGATTATCATAATATCGGCCGGAAATACTTATGGCTTTAACGGCTAAAGGCAGGGAAAGAAATACCAATGTACTCGAAATATTGTAGCATCCCAGCCATATATTTAAACAAACGATCGGATAACATAAAATAAGAGCATATTTATAGATTTCCGACGCCGGTTTCCGCCCCCATCTGACAACAAGATTTTTTTTACCAACCTGTTTATCGGCATTATAATCCTGAAATTCATTTATCAGAAGAATCAGGCTCGCAAGTACTGCAAGAGGAAGCGAAGCCATCACTACTTCCGGAGTAATTGTTCCTGTCTGAACAAAATAACCGCCCGCGGTAAATATTATTCCAAAGTTAACCCCGGCAAGCAGCTCCCCGAGACCCTTGCCTGCCCAGTTAAAAAAAGGCGCGGTATAAAAGAACCCGGAAATAAACCCGATTATCACTCCGGATAAGAACATTACGGAGTGCAGCCGCCAGGCGGTAAATAATCCGAACCCGAGCCCGAGAACAAAGAGAATCAATCCTTCAATCAAAACCTCTTTTGAGGCAAGAAAACCCAGCTGTATCATCCTGGATCCTCCGGTAAAGGGGCTCGCAAATTCTTTATTGATATTATCAGTCCCTGATTCATTGTCAAAATAATCATTTATAACATTCGTTCCCAAATGAAGGAATACCGCGGTAAAAAACATCAGGGCAAAATTCAAAAGGCTAAAAACCCCGTTCCGTCTAAAAGCAATAAAAGTGCCGAGAAGCACGGGAAATATCGTAACCGTGAGAAAAGGAGCCCTTGTTTCAATCAAAAAATATTTTATTTTCTTCATGCTTTTCCTTAACTATCTTAAGCTGATTCTTTGCTTCCCCGGGTATTGATCAATCTTGATAAAAGATGATACCCGAATCAACAACTTATATTCAACAAAAAAACATATACGGACACGGGTAAAAACCCTCTTGACTTTAAAGGCTGCTATCGGATAATCTAAGGTACTTATGAAAAAATCAAATGCAGGATTCAGAAAGGAATATTCGGCATTTACAGGCTTTTCGAAAGATTTTATCCTTCAGGATTTTAACCGTAATACAGACGCAAACAAGCTTTTTTATTCCTTTATTGAAAAGGCAATAAAAAGCGGAGGGAATTCAAAACAAAAATTACTTGAGATCGGTTCCGGCACAGGAAGAAACGCCTGTTATCTGGCAAATAAACACCCAAAATCAGAGGTCTACGCTCTGGATATTCTAAAAGAGTCTGTCGTCAGCGGCAAACGGATTGCAAAAATATTGAAATGCAAAGCCAACCTGAAATTCATGCAGGGAGACGCTACAAAGTTGCAATACCCAAAAAACTATTTCGATATCATTTACAGCCAGGGAACCCTGGAGCATTTTAAAGACGTTTCGGTTATATTCAAGGAACAGGTGCGCGTTTTAAAACCGGAGGGCACCCTTATTATCAATGTTCCTCAGACTTACAGTTACTACACAATAAAAAAACATCTGGGAATGATGTTAAACAGGTGGGAACCCGGCTGGGAAACACAGTATTCGTATGGAGACTTAAAAAGACTGGGTAGAAAGTTCGGCCTCAAACTCACAGCTATAGGCGGACAAGAATACGACTCTAAACTTATCGAACTTGTAAAGGCTTACGGGTTCTTATCTAAAACCCTAATTCCGAAAAAGGCGGACGACTTTTTAAAAGCCGGCTGGAAAAAGTTTAAAGATAAATACGGCCATTTGTTTCTGCTGGAAATAATCGCAGTTTATGAACCTCTGCGGACTTACGTCCGAAGTTTCGGCGAATGGAATTCAAATCATTATTCATGCCGCATTCATCCACGGAGTTACCTCCGTGGTTTTCTGCGGCATACTCGCCATAAAAAACCGGATGGAAGAACTGTCCGGCCTTTGCCGTGAACCGCCGGTATTTTTGTCGTTCATTTCTTCTTTTGTATAACAGCATTATGCTTTTTTCTCAGTACAGTCAGGCCGTTAAACGCTTCGTATTCTTTCGGGAAATCCTCTCTAAAATGACAGGCCCTGCTCTCCTGTCTGGCCAGAGCGCTTTCTACAATAATAGAAGCAACGGTAGCGATATTTCTTGCCTCAAGGAAATCTTTTGTCACGCTGTAGTTCCAGTAAAATTTCATTATATTTTTATTTAACGCAACCAGCACATCTTTCGCGGCGCTCAGCCTCTCCCAGTTTCTGGAAACTCCGCAAAGCGAGGTCATGGTCCTTCTTACCGTATCCCAGTAATAGCTTATCGCAGTTTTATCTTTTAACTTATGGGTTTTTCCTGCTTTCCAGGCAGGCACATTATAAGCCGTAAAACTCTTCTGGCGCCTCAGGAAATGTTTTGCCGCCAATTTTCCGTATAAGACGCATTCCGGCGCGGAATTACTGGCAAGCCTGGTAGCTCCGTGAAGGCCCGTATATGAAGTTTCACCTATTACATAAAGCCCCTTTAATTCCGTCTGGCTGTTTTTCCCGACAAATACTCCCCCGTTTGAATAATGCTCGGCATAAACCACAGGCACAGGTTCTTTTGTTATATCAATTCCTTTTGTAAGACAAAATTCATAAGAATTTATAAAGTCTTTTTTTATAATTTCAGTTTTGATTTTCGTGCAATCCAGCCAGACATTGCTCAAGCCGTGTTTTCGCATCTCAATATCTTCAGCTTTAGTGACAATATCCCTCGTAGACTTGCTCCCTCTTGGATCATATTTTAAGACAAAATCTTCTTGGGCGTCTTTTGTGAGTTTAAGTATCGCGCCGGCCCCGCGAAGGGCTTCGGTTAACAGAAACCTTCTGCCGGATTCGTTTACAGCGGTAGGATCGTAAAAAACAGTAGGGTGAAACTGAATGAATTCCATGTTAACAAGTTTTAAGCCGGCCCTGTAACTGATGGCAAAGCCATCCCCGCTTGCTACGTCCGGATTGCTTGTATATAAAAATACTTTACCCAGTCCGCCGGTAGCCAGAAAAATCCCTTTAGAGGAAATAGTTTTAACACATTCCTTGCTGCTGTCCAATACATAAAGGCCGATAATAGAATCTCTGCCTTTCTTTCCGGTTACAGAGTTTTTGGTGATAAGGTCTATTGCGGTATGATTTTCGTGAATTCTAATTTCAGGGTGCTTTTTTATTTTTTCAACCAGCACATTCATTATAGCAATACCGGTCGCGTCTTCTACATGAAAAACCCTGTTTTTGCTATGCCCGCCTTCTTTATGAAGGTCGTATCCGCAGCCTGAAGAAGGCCCGTCAAATTTCACGCCTTTTTCCACAAGCCATTCTATAACCTCCGGAAAAAAATGTTCAACCGAGTAGCGGACAACTGCTTCATCATTTAAATATTTTCCGGCTTTAAGCGTATCTTTCACATGCAAAGGAAAAGAATCCCCGTTTACGGGCTTCCCGTCTTTTAGCGGCACCGCCGCGAGCCCTCCCGCAGTCAGATAGCTGTTACAATCCTCCAGGAAGCGCCCCTTTACAAAAAGGTCAACCTTTTTTCCGGCATCGGCCAATTCCAGAGCTACACTGCATCCTGAAAACCCGCCGCCTATCACCGCGCATTCTGTTTTAATAATCTTTTCTTTCATTTTCTACCCTTTCTAATAATGTTTATTATAGCTATTATACCACTAAGCAAAAGAAAGTCCATAATGTTTATAGGCCTGTAACGTCTATGAAAGTAAATAATAATCGAACCGGGTATCATTTAAATATAGGATTTGTACACTTATGGTGAGATCGGATCAAAGACACATAAGATAAAGACTCCATTGAAAAAAACTTTACAGACCTTATGAACCTTACAAACCTTATAGACTGTTTTTATCTTACGATTCTTTTCGGGGTGAAAAACTTTTTCTTTTCTCCACCCGTACCTGTATTTTTTATCTGCTCCCCGAAGGTTATACCTACGGAAATCCTGTGTGAATCCATAAGGCCGTTTAAGGACGGAATAAAGGCGTAGTCAATACTCTGGACGGAATCTTCAAGTATAGTGCCCCTGCAGCCGACACCTAGGCTTAATCCTCCGTCGCCGTCATTTAATCTGTAACCCACCCTTCCAAAAAAGGATTTAACATAGGAGTACTCCGCGCCCATAAACACTTTAACTGTCTTTTCATTATTGTAAGCAACATCCACAGCTGCTGTAAGCTCATGTTCCGTATCTATCGCAAAAAGGTATTCCGTTCCCATCCTTCCTGATACCGGCAGGTTATCTGCGACTTCTATATATTTTAATCCGCCGATAAGATTATACGCGGCAAAACCAAACGTAAGATTTTCCATTTTATAAGTACCGCCGAGATCAAACGTAAATACAGCAGCGTTATAGGTTTCCGCAAGGCTGGACATGAGATATTTTGCTGTAACACCGGCGTCAAAATTCTTTAATAATATGTTACTCATTCCGAAAGCGCAGGAGAAAAGATAATCATTCTGAGCGGATTTCACGGAAGTATTGCCAAGAGAATCCGTTATATCCATGGTTCCGCCCTGAAAAGCGAAAACACTTAGGCCCAAAACCCCCATTTTCCTTATGGGCAGAACAAAAGCCCCGTACTCATATCCCGTATCCAAGGTTCCTTTAATATACATAACCCCTATTTGCGTGTTTTCAATACCCGCAAGCGCTCCGGGGTTATAATTTATAGAATAAACATCGGAAGCCGCGACAAAAGCATTTCCCCTTGCGGAAGGCCTGGCGCCCGGACAGGTATCCAGCAAAAAGCCCCCGGAAGTTCCAACACCCGCATAGGTTAAAGCTGCAAAAGCCGCCGTTAAAACAACCGCTTTTATTGTCTTCATTTTACCACCACCACTTTTTTAGTAACCCTGGTTCCGCCGTTTTCTATGACCACAAAATACATCCCGCTGGCAATTGTTTCTCCGTCGCTGTTTGCTCCATTCCAGTAATACGAGTATCTGCCGATATCTTTAACTTCATCTGCCAGGATTTTAATCAGCTTACTCTGTACTGAATAAAGCGAAATCTTAAGATTACCCGCAGAATTTATATCCACCTTTACCTCTACACTTTCATTGCTTAAAGGCTTAAACAGACTGTTAGTCAGCGTTACATCCGGAGGAAGGTTTGCGCCGGTAGTCACCGTAGTTGTTGATAAAGCAAAAGCATATTTCGCCTGCATATTTGTCTCATCGTTGTATATTATATGTATGGAATCGTTCTGGCCGATGCATATTGCCGGATACACCCCCACCTTTCCGGTAGAATCCAAAACCTGAACGGTCCAGCCGCCTGCTGAATTTGATTTTGCATATTTCAGGTCATCGAAGGAATAATCATAGTAAACAAGATGAATTACACCTTTACTGTCAACCGCGCCATGTAGATAATAGCCAACCTTCGCGTCACCAACATCCACATCAGAAATAGTTGTGGTACTTCCGTTAAAAATAGCGCACTTGAGATCTTCGTTTGTATAATCCTCAAATGGAATATAAACCAGGCTCCCCAAAGTAAGTATATTAAACCAACTTCCGAAACTGTTTCCGGGAACACTGCCGACTTTCGACCAGGCGGCAAGAACTTTTTTGTAAATACTAAGGTCTCCTGAACCGGAATACGATACAATCGTTACATTTCCCGAAGCATCGCAGCTGATGGCGCATCTATACCAAGCATCACTGACAGTCTCTGCCGCCATGTTAAAATTTCCGGCACTATTATTCTTGTATTTTATCAAGCTGGAATCGGAATTGTCTTCATAGACGATATGAGCATAATCATTAGTTACATCGACAGCAATAGCAGGGTCGCCGAAATAATCAGACGAACTGCTTATGATAGTTGTCAGACTCCAGACTGTTCCGTTCCATTTTGCATACTTTAAGTTATATTGGGAGGAGTTGCTCGTAGTATAGATTACATGAATATTCCCGTTTTTACCGATTGCAATATTATGCGGGCCTCCCCACCAGTATTCATTAGTAGCCAGTTGTTCCACCTCGCTTTTTATCCAGTTTGCTCCGACACAATTAACAATATAAATCTTATATGCCGACGCATCAAAATCGTATTCGGTCGACATAAAGTATTTTGAAGTTCCATAGGATACAAAATCTGTTTCCTGCAGATAACTGCAGGTATCAGACGGTATCGCCGTTATCGTCCACGGCGCGGAAAACGACAGGGATACGATAATAACAAGTAAACAAATGATCTTTTTCATATAGCTCCTCAATGAACTAAAACAAACCACGAAAATACTGCCGTTAATAACATGAAAACAATATTTACCTTGATTATACGGTATAATAACCTGAAAAATGATAAAAAGTCAACTATATATTACCAAAGACAGAAATTCCTCATGACGGTTATTTTCGTGATTTTGTAGCTGCCAGATTCATCGGGCGCATTAAAAACGCCAATAAATTGAGCAACTACAAGAAAAATATTGAGATTTTAAGCTTCTATAAGTAGGTCCCCTCTAAATCTCCCTTTTTCCTTCCAGCGCTCGAGCTAAGGTTACTTCATCCGTATATTCAAGCGAGGCGCCCATGGGAATGCCGAGAGCCAGGCGGTAAACTTTTACGCCCAGGGGTTTTAAAATCTTGCTCAGGAATAACGCGGTGGCTTCCCCTTCTACATCGGGATTTGTCGCTATGATTACTTCGGAAATTTTTTCCGGCTCTATTCTTTGAAGAAGTTCTTTTATTTTTAAATCCTCGGGGCCTATCCCGTCTAAGGGAGAGATGCTTCCCATCAGGACATGGTAAACCCCGCTAAAAGAACCTGTTTTTTCAAGCGAGAGAATATCCAGCGGCTCTTCCACGATGCAGATGACATTTTTATTTCTTTTATTTGAACTGCACACCGGACAGGGATCGGATTCCGTAATGTTGTAGCATTTTGAACAATACCTTACTTTCTCTTTTACTTCCGCCATGGCTTTGGAAAGGTTTTCAATATCTTCTTTTCCGGATTTTAATATATGATACGCCAGCCGCTGGGCTGACTTGGGGCCGATACCGGGAAGTTTTCCAAGTTCGTTAATAAGCTTTTCAAGTGAATTCGCGCTAAATCTTTCCATGTTCTTCTTTTTTAAGTATTCTTCCGCCAAAAAGATTTTTGGCGGCTTTAACTTCAGGGTTGGACGGCTCCCTGTTGTCTGCCTGGGGTTTATGCGTAAAAGGCATTTTTGCCGCTGTCTTAGTACCGGCAGGCGGCGCTTTTTCCAGAATCGGAACTATCTCCATAGCCGTTTTAAAGATTTCTTTAAAAACTTCCTTCACCTGGGCAGCTCCGTCGGTTATACTATCCGCCACATACCCGCTGGAAGTCCTTACAAATACTTTATTATCATTTATTTTACAAGGCGTTACCGAGGCTAAAGCAGGGGACAATGATCTGCTTCTTGACTTCATGGCTTCGACAAAAACCGGCCAATTTTTGATTATCCTTTCAAGATTTTCCGGATTATCACCCGTCATTTCCACCTCTTCTATATCGGAAAAACTTGAACCGCTTTCGGACGGTTTTTCCACAGGTGTCGCGAGTATTTCTTTTACCGGAGAAACAGGAGCTTCCTCTTTCAAGGCGCGCTCCGCCGGCGGTAAAGCAGTAATACCCGCCGAGATACTTTCAAGGCGGTTAATTACTTCCGGCAGGCTCATCAGGCTGTCCATTCTCGTGATCTTTACGCAAGCTACTTCTATCAAAACTCTCTGATAAGAGCTGTATTTCATGCTTTCCAGAAGGTCGGTTAAAATCTTGATAGTATTTACTATTCTGGTCTCTGTAACAAAAGGGCTTAAAAGTTTCAAGCCCTTAATCTCTTCCGGATCTATCATCTCCATAAAATCCTCGGGAGTTTTTGTTACCTTTACAATAAGAAGGTTTCTGAAGTATTCCGAAAGATACTTAATGAAAAGCACGGAATCATAACCAGCGTGGTAAATATCGTCAATAATTTTTAAAGCGCCCTGCGTGTTCTTATCAATCAGGATTTTGGCAAAAGAGGCAAGCATTCCGCGATTTACCGACTCCAGGAGTTTTTCCACATCCTCAAGCTTAACTTCCCCTTCAGAATAAGAAATCACCTGATCTAAAATAGATTCCGCATCCCTGAGCGCCCCGTCAGAATTTCTGGCGATTACGGTCAATACTCCCTGGTCAATATTCAGCTTTTCTTTTTTAAGTATCGTTGACAAAAGACCGACTATTTCAGCAACGGTTAACTTTCTAAAATTATATTTTTGACATCTGGAGGCTATGGTTGCCGGCACCTGATCCATCTCGGTCGTCGCAAAAATAAATTTAACATGTTCAGGCGGCTCTTCAAGAGTCTTAAGTAAAGCGTTAAATGCTTCGTTCGTAAGCATATGAACTTCATCAATAATATATACTTTATAGCGCCCCTTCGCAGGCATATACCTTACTTTTTCACGAAGGTCCCTGATTTCGTCTATCCCCCTGTTTGAAGCGCCGTCAATTTCTATTATGTCGGTGGAAATTCCCGCGGTAATTTCGGTACAGTGCGAACATTTATTGCAGGGAGTCGAAGTAGGTCCGTGTTCGCAGTTTATCGCCTTGGCAAGAATTCTGGCTATACTGGTTTTTCCAACTCCGCGGGGACCGAAAAATAAAAATGAATGCGCAATCCTTTTGGATTCAATAGCATTCTTCAAAGTCTTGGTGATATATTCCTGTCCAACAACCTCATCAAAGGTCTGAGGCCGGTATTTACGAGCTAACACCAGGTAAGACATAGTAACTCCTGAAAATAAGTTTATAAGGTTCTTAAAATTTGTAAAGTAAAAGCAAGAAAATAGACAATAGAGCGCAATTGAACTATTTTTATCTATAATCTACTCTTCATAGCCGGCTTTTTGGCTATAGAAGTCCTTTTTCTATTCTCTATTTTCTATTGTTCAATTGCTCCACCAAAAATCTGAGTCGCAGATTACCGCCCTAAACTATTCGATACCTCAGGTATAGGGCATATATCACTCGCTTTATTATA
>JAZDIO010000119.1:0-2598 GCA_043804965.1 Candidatus Firestoneibacteriota bacterium
TGTGTCGCAATTAAATTAAGAGCATGATATAATATGGCATATTCACTCCAATCAAAAGGAATCTTAAATTTGAAGCCTTCCTTCTACGTGGTATAGAAGGTGTAAAAGCAGAGTTTTCAATCGCTTCGTGTTGCTTTAACATAGCCCGAGCGATAACAATACTCGGAGTACCGGGGTTAATAGCCAAACTAAGAACAATTTAAGGCAAAAAGGCCCCGTCCCGGAAGAAAATAGCCGGGAAAAACGGTAAAGTTCGGTTAAAAAACCGCTTCTTGGTTCCATTTCTCAAAGAACGGTAGTTATGAAAATAATTGCGACACAGTCTCTTATTGACATATTGCTGTATATGTAATATAATGATATGTATATGCGACAATACATGTAGTAAGTCGGAGGAAGAATTGTTCGATAGAAAAATACTGGATTTAATGAAGGTTTGGAAAGAAAAAAACGGCCGTAAACCACTTGTGCTAAGGGGAGCCAGGCAGGTGGGGAAGACTTCGGCGGCTTTACTATTTGGGAAAGAATATTTCAAAGATACAGTATATATAAATTTAGATTCCGTAGAACATTTAAGGGTCTTTAACAAAGAAATGCCGGTTGACGAGTTTACTATGGCGGTTAGACTGCGTTTACAGAAAGAACTTACGCCGGGAGAAACACTGCTCTTTATTGATGAGATCCAGAATTCGGCGCCGATGATAAAGCTTTTACGCGGGCTTTATGAGAAACTTCCGAAATTGCATGTTATCGCTGCCGGATCACTTCTTGAAGCTGTAATAGGGAAAGAGGGCTATTCTTTTCCTGTGGGCAGGGTCGAGTTTGCCTATATGAGGCCTCTGGACTATTTTGAATTTCTAAGAGCTATTGGCAAGGGTGACTTGCTGTCGGAATTAAAAAGATCTCCGTTGAATGCGCCGATACCCGGGGTCATACACGGAGAGGCCTTGAAGTATTTCTATAAGTATACCATTGTCGGAGGGATGCCGGAAGCGGTTGCTTGTTTTGCGCAAAAAGAAGATACCTCGGGGCTTAGGGATATATTTTCCTCGCTTCTGACCGGCTATACCGAGGATACGCGCAAGTATTCCTCTACTGCTAACTCGAAGTATGTTTCGTTTATAATTGATAACGCGCCTCTCTTCGCCGGGAGTACCGTTTCCTATGATAAATTTGCCGGGTCTTCTTACAGGAGCAGAGAAATTGCTCATGGATTTTCCGCGCTTGAAAAAGTGATGCTGCTGCAACAGGCAAGGGCTACAGATTCTACGGAACTTCCGCTCATTCAGAAAGAAAAACGGCCGAAGAAAATAATATTTCTTGATACGGGTCTGGTTAATTACAGGATGGGCGTTAACGGAGAATATTCCGGGTTTAATGATCTGTCAGATCTGTATCAAGGCAGGATAGCCGAACAGATAACGGGGCAAGCTCTGCTTTCTCTTGATGATTCCGAACAGCGGCTTCTAAACTACTGGGCTCGTGATAGAAAAGAAGGTTCAGCGGAGGTGGATTTTTGTTTCGCGCAGGAAAACGAAATAACCGGAATAGAAGTAAAGAAAAGCGCCGCGGGAAGCCTTCGTTCGCTTGCTGTTTTTGCCTTAAATGTAAAAAATCACCGGCTTATACGGGTTTATTCCGGTTCTCTTAGACAGGAAGAACTTGTCAGTACGGGGAAGAAATTCAGGCTGGTATCCATGCCTTTTTATCTTTTACCCAGGATGAAGGAAATACTGAAGCTGAAACAGGACAAATGAGGAAAATATAGAAACTAAAGAACTGAAATGTATTGAGTGTGGAAGATACTTTGAATTTACTCCGGTGGAGCAGAAAAAATTCACTAAAAATGGATTTAAACCGCCAAAGCGGTGTGAAAAATGCAGGGAAAAACGGTTTTTTGAAGAAATGGGACTGGAAGAATCTGACCTTGCTGAACTAAAGATTGAAGAAAAAGAGGGGTACTTTTTGGATGATGGGACACCGGTGGAGCCAAAGTATATTCCAAAGCCGGGATTGTGCCTGCTTTGCCGGCATGACAGCGATCCAAAGCAAAAGGTTCTTTGTAATTTAACGCGTGTTGACCAGAAGAATGAAAAGGATTTCTGTTGTGAAGGTTTTGAAAAGAAGTAAATATTTGTATGAGTAAAGAGATTATTAATCGGCTGTTTAGAAAACTTAGAAGAAGGTGAAAAGACGCTGCCTTCTTAAAGATTGACGGGTAAGAGCAAAGACGCTGGATCCCGGATCAGATGAAGCGTCCGGGATGACAATGAACTTTACCCTTTCTTAAACTCCGAAGTGAAGTGGAACTCGATATCGGGGTATTTTTCCCTGAAATAATTCAAGGACCATTCTGATTCTGCGAAAAATACCAGGTTCTTGTCTTTATCATAGCCCAGTCTGTCTGCTTTGAAACGGCAGAAATCTTCGAACATTACGGGGTTTTTTGAGGTTATCCAGCAGGCTTTATAGAACTTCAGAGGTTCGAAACGGCATTCGGCGCCGTATTCGTGTTTTAAGCGGTATTGGAGGACTTCAAACTGAAGCTGCCCTACTGTGCCGACGATTTTGCGGCGGCCGTAAGTAAAAGTAAAAAGC
>JAZDIO010000120.1:0-15624 GCA_043804965.1 Candidatus Firestoneibacteriota bacterium
AACGGATAACCGGGAGAATGAGGAATTCCCAAAAGATAAGCCGCCGATATAAGTTCACCCCCGTCCCCCACATAGACGGCAGGGCAGGAGGTCAAAATATATACAGTCAGCGTTATAAGGAATATGAAATAACCGAATAATCTACGCATAAACTTCCTAAAGACAGCTGCCAACGTTCCACGTTAAAACGTTACTCGCGTTCCGCATCATCGTGGTATTAATTTAATATAATAAATTCGGCGGAGGCTTTTATCCGCCCGCATTAAATCGTCAATTGCCATTCGTCAATCGTAAATGCTTTTCTCGCCTTTCCTTAAAAAACTTTCTCATAATGTACGCGCATTCTTCCTGCAATATTCCGCCGGTGATTTTTATCCTGTGATTCAGTTTTTTACCGGAGGCTATTTTAAAAACACTCTTAACTGCGCCTGTCTTCGGTTCTAAGGCTCCGTAAATCAGCTTGTCAACCCTGGAAAGGACCAAGGCGCCGGCGCACATGGCGCAGGGCTCTATAGTCACATAAATCGAACAGTCCTTCAAGCGTTCATTCTTTAGTTTTTTAGCGGCTTTTTGAATTGCCCGCATCTCGGCATGAGCTGTCGGGTCTTTTAAGATATTAACTTTACTGTAAGCACGGGCAATAATTTTGTTATTTTTAACAATGACGGCACCGACAGGAACTTCATTATTATTACAGCCCTTCTTTGCTTCCTTGAGGGCTTCCGTCATAAAGTATTCCGGCTGCGATTTCATTTTATCGTATTAACCAGGCCAAAAGCCACTCCGTATATGGCATCGGATATGTCCAGGCCCGAATCATGGTCGCTTCCGGACCAGACAACCTCTCCGGTTTCGACATCAAACAGCCTGGCGTTTACACTTACTTCCGCCAGTTGAAGGTACGACTGAGAAGCCGGATTCCCTTCTTTATCGTTGTAGTATATAACAGTATTTTTATCTTCAATATATTTTATCACAGAGCCGGTAAGAATCGCATCCACACCAAGAATCTTTCCTACTTTTTTAATAGTTGCCTCGTCTATTTTATTTGCAGAATATAGCTGCTGCTCTCCCAGAATAGAGTTTATTTTGCTTCTTTCCACGATTTTAAAACCCTTATTCATCAGCTGCAAAACAAATTCATCAGCAACCACATCACCTGAATTGCGGTAATCCATATGACTGGAAAATCCGAGAACGGCCACTCTTTTTATCCTTGAAAAATCATAATCCTTTTTTATAGCAACACGCTGGGAAGAACAGCCTGACAGAAATACAGCTATAATAAGTAAAGCTAAATATGTTTTTTTCATTTTCAATTCCCCTTCAGTCTTTGCACATGCTTTTCTGCGAGTTCCTTCATAGTTTCCCTCGGTTTCAACTCCAGGACTCTTTGCCAGGCTGATAAAGCTTTTTCATTATCATTTTTCTTTTCATAAAGCATACCAAGAAGATAGTAGGTTGTAAGACTGTCTGATTTTGCTTTTGCCGCCAGTTCTGCTTCTTTAACAGCTTCGTCATACTGTTTTTTATTGGCATAAACTATTGCAAGATTCAGGTGAACATCAGCGTCCAAAGAACCATACTCCAGCACCAGCTTAAGCATAACAATAGCTTCATCATATTTACCTTTATTGGCAAGTTCAACACCCTGCTTAAAAGTCTCCCTGGCCTTCGCCTTATTATCGCAATAAAAAACCACAGGCAGCAGCAGCAATACTAAAATCATCTTCTTCATAAAAACCCCCTAAAATCAAATTCTAAATTCTAAACTAGAAAAATATTAAAACCTAAAATTAAAAAACAGGACAAAGCGACAATTCGTTATTTAAATTTTGAAATTAAGGCTTTTATATCCCTGATTTAAAGCTACGGTTATAGGCATCTGCTTGCAGGACGGGCCCCATAACTGCCTCGGGCCGGGTGAATTAAAGAGATCTGTTTCCGCCCATCTTGCCCTGTTTTTTTCAAAATACTTAAAGGCCGGCGAATCAAGCTCTACCAGAGCTTTTTCTATAACAAGTTCCTCCTTCCCCTGCCTGATTTCTGCGTTTAAAAGCGCGGGTAACGGAATTGCAAGAATTTTTCCGCCTTGGTCCAGATCGGTAAAAGACGCAATATAACCGGTTTTTCCGGAAAGCGCCAAAGCCCCCGCCGCCAGGCCAAGATTGTAAGTGTAAGCTGCATCAAACAAAGAAGGAACCCCGCAGCGCCCTTCATAGCCAAAAAAATGATTGAGTGTCGCAAATTTTACTTCAGGCGCTTCTTTATTAATGTGTTTTTTTACCATGTCAATAAGAAGTTTTTCCGTAGGAATCTGAGAAACCTGCAGGTTACCGTGCGCATCCCTGTCAAAAAGCATCATTTCCTGAATGTATTCGGGAAGCGAAGAAAACAACTTCATATTATCCCCGGCAAGCGCGCCGGAAAGAATATCCCTTTTTTCCGCCAGATCCTTATTTTCAAGTGCTTGTTCATGCTCCGCAACAGCTTTATTTAATTCTTTAAGCATCTTGGTCATCTCCGGAATAAACTCAATAATGCCTTCCGGCACGACAACCGCGCCGTAATTCCTGCCTTTCATCGATCTTTCAATAACTACTTTAGAGATATCTTCTATTATCTGACTAAGCGACATGTTCTTTTTCGCAATCTCCTCTGAAATCAGGGCAACGGCAGGCTTGGTCTGGAGCGCTACTTCGAGAGCCACATGGCTCGCCGCCCTGCCCATCAGTTTTATAAAGTGCCAGTATTTTTTTGAAGAAGGTGTATCCTGAAGGATATTTCCGACCATCTCAGCGTAAACTTTTGTTGCCGTATCGAAACCGAAAGATATTGGAAGGTTCTTTCCTATCTGGAGGTCGCCGTCAATCGTTTTCGGCACGCCTATCACCTGCACTCCGCTCCCGTCTTCCTTTATATTCTCAAAAAGGAATTCAGCAAGAAAAGCCGCGTTAGTATTGGAATCATCTCCGCCTATTACCACCAGCGCATCAATTTTATTTTTTTTGCAGGTCTGTTTTACAGCTTCAAATTGTTCGGGAGTTTTAATTTTAGTCCTGTCAGAACCGAGAAAATCAAAACCACCCGTGTTTTTTATCCTCTTAATGTCCCCGGGTTTTACTTCAAATAAATCGCCTTTAATCAACCCCTTGGGGCCGGTTTTAATACCCAGAAGCGTATTATCCTCCCCTATCATATCAAAAATACCGGCTACCACATTATGGCCGCCCGCCGCAGGCCCTCCGGAGAACAACACGGCAACTCTTTTGTTTTTAATCTTATCTTTGTTCTTCTTTGGAACCGCCAATAGAATTTTGTCCCCGTTTGCCTTGACCACGCAAGGAAATTTTGCCTGCACTTTAGCAGCATCTTTAGACTTGACAGAAAGCCCTGAGACCTTCCAATCCACCGGCGTAATCTTACCGGATTTTAAAAACACTCTACAGGCAGGTGTTTTAAGCTTTCTTATCTCATTTTCAAAAAGTGATTTACCTTTTTCCGTGCTGTTTAAATACTTCTCAAGCGAAGCCATGACTATTCCTCCTGAACACCTGATATTTTAATAAATATACATATATTATACATTTTAATAATGTTTTTTTCTAGCGGTTTTGTAAATCAGGTTCCGCTTTTAACATTTTCCATCCTATGAATACCGCACTGGTACCGCAGGCTACTCCGCCTATCAAGATAGTCGCCGGTATTCCAAACGCAGCTGCAAGTTGACCTATCAGCAAACTCCCAAAAGGCTGCATGCCCATAAAAGCCATGGTATAAAGACTCATGACCCTGCCCCTCTTATCTTCTTCGACCACCGTCTGAAGAATAGTATTCGTGCCTGTAGCTTGAACCATCATTCCAAAACCGGATACTATCAAAAATAGCGCGGAAGTCCATACGGTTCGAGTAAACGAGAACATTATAAGTCCGATCCCGAAGAGAATAGAAGAAAGTATTACTATCCTGCCCAAACCTTCCGAGCTCTTTCTTCCCCCGAGGTAAAGCGCCCCGATTAAAGCTCCGAAACCTGCGGCAGCCATCAAGAAACCGAACATTTTGGGGCCGCCTTTCAGGATTTCCTTTGAAAAAGCAGGCATCAAAACCAGATAAGGCATGGCAATAAGACTGGCAACCGCAAGAAGAAGGAGCAGTGAACTGATAATCTTCTGTTTATAGGCATAAGAGAAGCCTTCTTTAAATTCAAGGAATCCGCTTTTACTTGCTTTTTTAAACTCCCACGGCTTTATCTTCATCATAAGCAGGCTGGAGATAACAGCAATAAAACTTAGAGCATTAATAGAAAAACACCAGCCTTCGCCTACAGCGGCAATGAGTAGTCCCGCAACGGTAGGGCCTATCAACCTGGCACCGTTAACCATGCTGGAATTAAGCGCAATTGCATTCCCAAGGTCTTTTTTATCCTCCACCATATTAACTACAAAAGACTGCCTTACCGGAATATCAAAAGCATTTATCAGACCGAGAGAAATCCCGAGCAAAATCGTATGCCATACCTGAACAGTACCGGTAAATACAAGGACCGCAAAAATAAAAGCCTGCAGCATAGAAAGTACTTGTGTCCAGATAAGTATTTTATATCTGTCATACCTGTCAGCGACAACTCCCGCGAAAGGCGCCACCAGAAAAGTAGGAATCCTGCTTAAAAACCCCACAAGCCCGAGCATGAAGACAGAACCGGTAAGCCTATAAACCAGCCAGCTGACCGCAATCATTTGAAGCCAGGTACCTATCAACGAGATACTCTGGCCCATAAAGAACAACCGGTAATTCCTGTATTTTAAAGTGCGGAATAAATGGATAAGGTTTTTCTTTGCGGAACTTCCTTCTATTTGCATTAGCTGCCCTTATGAAAAAGATTTAGCGGATATTAACAATACCGTTAAAACGTTCCACGTTGCACGTTACTCACGCTCCACATCATGGCGTTATTATTATATTATTTTGGCGGGAGCTTTTTCCGCCTACATTAAATTGTCATTCGTAAATCGACACAGTCTCAATCGTCAATTTCTTTTTATGGCGCGCCCGGAGGGATTTGAACCCCCAGCCCTCTGGTTCGAAGCCAGATACTCTATCCAATTGCGCTACGGGCGCAATACAATAACTAATAACTTATAGCTAATTACTAATTTCTTCTTTATCACCGCATCTTTGCTTGCAAAAACAGAGTCCGCCTCAAGCGGACTGTCATAACGCTATTTTGCGGAGCAAGGTAAATAATAATTTCCTATCGCGTCATGCCTGAAGGCATATTTTCTATTCTCGATTTTCCAAACCTTTTAAAATATATTAAAGGTTTTTCAATACTGCTGCTTCAATTATACGATATAAAAGAGGTACTTTAACAGAGGAAATTACGAGGGGTGCTTATAATTACTTTGCTTTTAGAAGGGCTTTCATTTTAAGCCTGCTGTCAGTTTCAAAAATTACCAAATTTAAAGATACGGCAATAGAGTAACAGAAAGATTATATATTAAATGCACAAGCATAGGCGCTATCAGGGTGCCGGAAGATTCAAAAGCCCAGGCAGTACAAAAACCAAGCATAGTAACAGGAATCACTCCTGCCTGAGGATGAATTACACCAAAAATTACGGCAGAAGCCGCGGCTGAGAATAAGAACCCGCGTTTTTCCCGAAATGCTTTAAAAATAAGCCCCCGAAATATTAACTCTTCGAAAACCGGCGCCGCTATAACAACAAGCAATATACCAAATATACCGTTAAATTTTGGACCTGTCAAAACTGCTTTATTAACGATATCTTTTAAATAAGGAATTTCAGGCGCAAAATCCATATAAACCAGACCAAATAATACGGCTAAGGCCGATAATAGTATTACAGGAAGAAACATTTTAAACAAAGGAGCGGTTTTCAAGCCGACTTTCCAGAAAACACCCTTGATTTTTCTCCGCTTAAAGTTAAAGAACACGATTAAAGCCGTAACAAACCCGGCAAGATTATACGCAAAGAACATTACCTGGTCGGCTTTAAACATAAAAATAGAAGGAATAAATGCCAGGTTCTGAAGAATAAAAAAGAGTATTGCGGAGAAAAGCCCGTCTGAAAGCGTAATCGACGGTTTTGGTGCCATTTCCGGATCAAGGATGTAAGGCAGATGCTCTTTTGCCTTATCCCAGGTAGCCGCAGCAAAAGCAAGGCTTAAAATAAAAATAACAATCTGGGTCCAAATGCTTCCGGTATAGAAGCCGGAACCATAAATAGCTACTAAAAACATTATCAGATAAACTTGCCCTTGGCTTACCTGACGATTCCTTTCCTTTTCAAAAAGATCCGTGCCAAGTATTGCCAGTCCCGCGCCCATAAAAGCCATTACCGGAATACCAAGAAGCGCAATAAGAGAAGTAAAAAGCATCCTGGAAGTAAAAAATCCGTTTTTCAAGACGCTAAAAACAAGTATAGCAAAACAGAAAAAAAACGAGAACGACATAAAGAAATAGATCTTTTCCTTCAGTATTAAAAATATCTTTTTAGGAAAAGTGTAAAGGACCCAAACCGAAGTATTTTCTGATGTAAGCAGAGTGCTAACGGAGGAAACAAGCAGATACGCTCCTCCGAAGTAGGCCACCGCTCCTACTGAATTTATATTTATTGGAATTCCAGTCCCTCCCCTGCTTGAGAACATATTATAAATCCAAAAAAAGAACATCACAACAGGAAACCCGAATATTTGCGCGGCATAAAGCGGTTCCCTGAAAAACCTTATCATTTCTTTTCCATAGATTCCGAACCCTTTCCTTGTTCCGCCTTTACCCTGCTCCGATTTGCCGCGAAAGCCTGTCAACCCCCCTTCAAATATATCACCCTTGCCGACGATTGAAGTGAAGGCAAAACCTCCGGAATAAATAAAAACACAAAGCTCAAAACCGGCAAGAACCCCTAAGATTAAAATAAAATAATATTCCTTAAAATACTTTACGGCCAACATAGGTATTGCAGAAGGCAGGAGATAAAACAATCTTCCAAAAGAAGAATCCGCCGTTTTAAAAAAGAAGCTGTCAGGATCCTTCTTGCCACTTATAGACATATAGATAAAAAGGAGCAGCAAAATACCGAAAACAAATAAAATCGATTTGATCATTTGAATATGATAGGGCTTTTTGATGAATTTTCTTAAGGCAACTTCCTTTAATATTTTAAACACACCTATTACAATATTAATAAAGCAGGTGAAAATCAGCGCCATTAAAGGGGCCGTCCATCTGAAACCCTCAAACCAGAAAAACGCGATCTGCAGCGGGAATATAAAAATCCAACCAACGGCATTATACACCGAAAGCTCAATAAGCTTGAGATAATAGATCACCCGGACTTTTAAAGGAAAGCTTAAAAGCCATTCAACATCAAAAGTGGAAGTTATTGAGGTCCCGGAAACATTGGGTGTTTCTGCTATTATACTCTGGATAAAAAACAGGCCCAGTGTAAAAACAATTGCGCGGTAAAATATTTCCCTCTCCAGAAAGCTCCCCATATTATAAACATTAACGAAGCATACGGCAAATATGGAAAAATAAAGATACAGAAGGATAAAAACCATTCCGATAGGTTTACCGGACTTTTTTCTCCCGGTTGCTTTCCTTTTTTCCGGCTGCTTTCCTTTCTTCTTCCAAAACATCAGGTTTTTAGAATACCTGTTTATAACCCTTTTAAACCTGAGTTTAAGTATAAGAAGTATTATTTCAGTGTTTTTCATTAACCTGTTCGTCCTGGTCATCCATAACGGCAAAAAACACTTCTTCAAGAGAACCGCCCGGCGCAAGCACCTCGCGTAATTCAGCCACGGTCCCCACAGCCTTTAGAATTCCCTGGTCAATAATACCCACCCTATGGCAGAGTTTCTCCGCTTGATTCAATAAATGAGTGCTTAAAAATATTGTTACACCCTTACTTGCCAGTTCCTGTATAAGCCCGGTAATTTCTCTTGAAGCAATAGGATCCAGCCCGCTTGTCGGTTCGTCCATTATTATCACTTCCGGACTATGAATAAGCGCGCAGGCAAGCCCGAGCTTTTTCTTCATCCCGCGCGAATAATTTGAGGCATACTCTTCTGAAGCGTCGGAAAGCGCCAGCCTTTCAAAAAGCGCCTGCGCTTTTGTTTTAGCTTCTGCCGCCGAAATATCATGCATGCGAGCCACAAACTCCAGGATCTCGCTGCCTTTCAGATAGTCGTAATACGCAAGTTCATCCGGAAGATACCCGGTAAATTTCATTATCTCATGACGTTCCGGATGGCAGGAAAGCCCTTTAATCTTTGCCTCGCCGGAAGTCGGAATAAGAATCCCTGCAAACATCTTGATCGTTGTAGTCTTCCCCGCTCCATTCGGGCCAAGAAATCCAAAAATCTCCCCTTTTTTCACTTTCAAATTAAGCGCGTTAACCGCCGTAAAATCCCCGTACTTTCTTGTCAGATTAACTGTTTCCATCATAAGACACCCCTTTAACGCCTTTGTTTATCAAATACACCGTTACTAATACAGCTGTTGAAAGCGAAAACAAGAAAATTACAAAAATTATAAGGCCTGGTTTGTCTTTACTGTAATTTTCTACAGAGATCTCCCTCCCTGATTTGTAAAACGCTTTTTTACTAATATCTCCGTTGCTGTAATACTCCAGGTACTCTCCGTCAAGAGAGTCCTTCTTATAATCACCCTTTGTTTTAACGGCCCCGCTGCCATAAAAAGTTTTCTTAATATAGATATCCTTGCCTGAATACACTTTCTCATAACGGACCTTATGATTGATAAGTGAATAGTTTTTTTCATTAACCAGCTGATCATTTGAATAAAGCAGAACATACTGCAAATCTCCGTTATCAGCATAAGACCTGCATTCACCGTCAAGGACCCCGTTTTTGTAAATCCAGATATCTTTCATTTTCCCGTTTTTCCAAAAATTCTTATACTCTCCGTCCGCTACGCCGTCTTTAACGGTAAATTCTACTTCGGTCTTACCGTCAGGATAATATTTTCTCACAATACCATCAGGAACTCGACCCCTCCGGCTTATGATTTTTCCCTCTTTATCATATTTATTTACAGCAACTTCAAAATTATTAAGATAGTAGGAAACCTCGGAAGCCCCGTCAGGAAAAACATTTTTTTTCTGAACAATTTCCGAAGACACGGAGGAAGTTAAGAAGCAAACAAAAAGAGCAATAAACAATATTCTCATAATACTTTCAAACCCCTGTTTCTTATAATTCTATTCATATAATTTAGCCCCATATATTTTTATTTATCTTTCTCATTTTACTTCTTTAACATTCGCTTACTACTTTACTATTTTTTATGACATATTCAAATAGTTCTCCCAATGTGAGATCTTCTTTACCTGTAATATAATCCGGCAACTCAATATTGTATTCGTTTTCTATACCTATTAAAAATCTTCCCAGTTCAAGATCATCCACCCCTTTAATCCAAGTTTCTGAATATCTTGCTATATATACATCATTAATCTTTTCATCTGGCTTGAAAATAAGCCTGTACTTGTCCTTAAAATCAAAAGATTCAATATATATTTGTAAATAGTGCTGAATTACCGATTTATTAATTTCCGGAAATCTCATTTTCCATGCTTTTCCTGAACAAACTCTATCTCTATATGATTTCGGCAGCGAATCAATATCTTTATTGAGAACGATAATCATAATAAGAACTCCCAGAGTAATCACTTCTATGAAAGAACTAGTCAACTATAAAATATTATAATAATATAATTTTAGAAATTCTTTATTGCTCTGATAATATCGCTTTGCTGGATTTATAGCACCATGCATCTATTCGTGTTGGCTCCTTAGAGTCTCACATGATATTTATCAGGTGCAGGGGTCCTAATCAGTCCCACGGCCTAACAGCATGCCAGCGACTACTCCAGGCTCTCCCTACACAGTCATTGTTTTCATGTGATTATTTCAATGCGTAAAGCAAATTGGCTTCGGTATTCTGGCTTTGTATTCTTGTCCTGTCTTTAACATGTAATATATTGATCTCAATAAACTGGCCGCGATTGCTATTTTTGCTTTCTTAGCATTCTCTTTTTTACCTTTCTTTATCCGATTATACCTTTCGGCTAAAAATGCATCTTGTTTTAGCGCGTGGGGAACTGCTTCAACCAAAATACCTCTGATATATTTATTGCTGTCGCGCCTGATGGTGCTATGTTGTTCTGTTTGCCCTGTTTGACTGACCTTACTGACCAAACCTGCATATGCCAACAATTTCTTGTCACTCGGAAATCTTGAGATTTCTGCGACCTCTGCCATCAATTTTGTTGCTCCGTAATATCCTATCCCTGGAGTGCTTGCCACTATCTTTACATTCGGGTCCGTTTTTCCGATGTTTTCTATTCGTTTCCGTAACACTACTTCTTTTTGTTTGTGCAGCTCAACCATTTCCAGATAACCCTCAATCTCTTCCTTCATGAGAGGCGGGAGTTCAATACTGTGCAAGTATTCTTTTCCTGAAATCCCAAAAATATCTGTAACCGTGTCCTTTATTCCCATTCTGGCTAAGACTGAATGAACTTTGTTTTTGTACTTGATCATCGTATCTACATAGACTTGTCTGAACCTTACAAGCTGTCTTCGTTCTCTTATTTCCATATTCGGCACATACGACTCCGGCAAATAATCAATCCTGGATAAATCCGCGAGAACCCTGGAATCATTCTTGTCTGTTTTCTTTGGTGATTCTCCGATTAGTTTTACGCCCCTGGGATTCGCGACTTTTACTGTAAATCCCATTTCCTTGAACATATCGTAAAGCCAGAAATACCGCCCGGTTGATTCTATTACTATTACTGAGTTTCTGTCGATGCCTTCGAAGAATCCATAAAATGCCTCTCTTGAACTATCGACGTTTCCTTGCTTTGCGACTTTACCGGTCTTATCTAAAATCGTGATGTACGATTTCAACTTGTGCCCATCTACTCCGATATGATATACTTTTTCCATAAGGGTTACCTCCAGCCGCTATTTCCGTAGCGGGCTCTGATTTGGTTTCGGTCAATACAATTTTACACTAAATTGTATCACCGAGGTAGCCCTTTCATAATATCAGTCCACCTGAAAGGTGAGACCTCGTTCGCCTGCAAGGCGAGATCTCGCCAATGAAGCATTGGCGGGGATCCTTGATATTGATACTCAGGGCGGGAAGCAAAAAATAAACTGTGCCAATACCGAAGGTATTTTTAGCTCATAAAGGGCGTATAAATTATGATAAGTAATAGAAATAAAGCGTTTCAAGCACTTATGAGCAGGATATGAGCTGTTTTATGAGCGAATATGAGTTTTTTGCGGGAAAAAAAGAGCAGATTTTGGATGACAAAGGGAAAAACTTAATCATTTTTTAAACTCCGAAGTGAAATGGAACTCTATATCGGGGTATTTTTCCCTGAAATAATTCAGTGACCATTCCGACTCCGCAAAGAAGACCAAATTTTTGTCTTTATCATAGCCCAGTCTGTCTGCTTTGAAACGGCAGAAATCTTCGAACATTACGGGGTTTTTTGAGGTTATCCAGCAGGCTTTATAAAACTTCAAGGGTTCGAAACGGCATTCGGCGCCGTATTCGTGTTTTAAGCGGTATTGGAGGACTTCAAACTGAAGCTGCCCTACTGTGCCGACGATTTTGCGGCGGCCGTAAGTAAAAGTAAAAAGCTGCGCCAGGCCCTCCTCTGTAAGCTGGCGGATACCTTTCTCCAGTTGTTTTGCTTTCAGGGAAGTGTGGATTAGTTCTTTAAATATTTCAGGAGAGAAGCTGGGTATTCCGCGGAACTTCAGATCTTCGCCTTCTGTTAAAGTATCTCCTATTTTAAAATTCTCCTTGTCATACAGTCCGATAACATCTCCGGGCCAGGCCTCCTCAATAAGTTCTTTCTTTTGTCCCAGAAAGGAGGCGGGGGTGTTGAAACGAAGCTCTGTACCGAGGCGTACATGATGGTAAAACTTATTCCTTTCAAATTTCCCGGAGCAGACCCTAAAGAACGCGATACGGTCGCGGTGGCGGGCGTCTAAATTTGCGTGTATTTTAAAAACAAAACCGCTGAAAGCAGCCTCCTCAGGAAAAACCTTGCGGTTCTCGGTCAGCATGGGGCCCGGGCCCGGCGCGATTTCCACAAAAGTATCCAGAAGTTCTTTAACCCCGAAATTATTGAGCGCGCTTCCGAAAAAGACCGGGGCCAGAGCGCCGGAAAGATAATGAAATTTGTCAAAGGGGTCATAAACACCGTCAAAGAGCTCCCTATCTTCTCTTAATTGCTTTGCGTGGGCGGCTCCTATTTGTTCGTCCAGCAATTTGTTCTTCAGGTCGGCTATGGCAAGGACCTCCTTGCCTTGAGACCTCATAAGATACAGATTTTGATTGTGGAGGTTGTAAACTCCTTTAAAATCCGAGCCGCGGCAGAGGGGCCAGCTGAGCGGGCGCACTTTTATATCCAGCTTGTTTTCCAGTTCATCCAGAAGGTCAAAAGGACTGCCGCCTTCTCTGTCAAGTTTGTTTACAAATATTATAACCGGAGTGTTTCTCATCCTGCAGACCTGCATAAGCTTTTCTGTCTGCTCTTCTACGCCTTTAACGCTGTCTACGACGAGTATTACGCTGTCAACCGCAGTCAGGGTTCTGTAAGTGTCTTCTGCAAAATCTTTGTGGCCGGGAGTATCCAGCAGGTTTATGTTTAAGCCTTTATACTCAAAGCTCATTACTGCTGAAGCTACAGAGATGCCTCTTTGCCGTTCAATCTCCATGAAGTCCGATATTGTGCTTTTTTGGATTTTGTTTGATTTTACCGCGCCCGCGCTCTGGGTAGCGCCCGCAAAAAGCAGAAACTTCTCCGTAAGCGTGGTTTTCCCCGCGTCAGGATGGCTGATTATCGCAAAAGTTTTTCTTTTATTTAATTCGTCTGTCAGGCTCAAATATTCCGCCTTTTAAAAAAAATAACCGGCCTGGGCCGGTAAGAGCATACTCTCTTGCAGATATTATAACCGTTTCTGCCGGATTTGTAAAGAATGCAAAAAAAAGGAAACATATTTTAATGTATTTTAATTGATGAAAGGAAAAAAAAATGATATAATTAATTTGTAAGGGGTAAATAAACCTTACAAGAAGTATATGATCCCTTTAAATAATGATAAATAAACATCAAAACATCTAAAATGGTGAATCGTGAACAAGAAAGAAAAGAAATTCAAAATAATTAATATTACTTCGGTAGTTGTATTATTTTTCTTTTTTATCCTTCCTCTGCAAGCTGATACTGCAGAAGATCAGCAAATCCTTCGCGGTATGGTATCAGTAGTTCGCAGTCTAGATGCCTATATGAAAGGTATTTATGGCTATGATGGTTTAGTAGGTGAAAACAGTGAAGTTAATGGTGACCTCTACCTGTGTGAATATATAATGATGACGCAATACCCTTCAAAAGCCGATGGGTACCTGAGATTTTATGCTAAAACCGGTTTTCCGGAATATAAAATCTTAAGTCAGCAAATAATTGACAAAATTTATAGGGTTTATGACTCTACTACCGATAAAGATGGGAAGCATTGGCTACCTACACAAGCTTTTATAGCAAATGACGGAAAGTTCTATGGTTACAGTCAAGGCCCAAATTTTACCAGAAATGGTCCAAATCCTGTCCCATATAATCAATCTAAAGGCAAATATCAGATTGAGGGAGCTGGCTTTCCTGATGCATGGGGAATCGGGATGTATGAGTTATCTAAAATGGCGGATTATTTGGATGATGATCATAAGAAGAAATTAATTACAATTCTCGAAGGAATGGTAGATTTTTGGAATAGAGACTATATGAGATATAAAAAGGCAGGGATTTTTTTATATAGAACCGAAGATGTTGAACCATTAAATCCGAAACCACAGGTAAAAAAACCTAAATGGAGTTGTTCAGGATCAGATTTAATATACAGTATTATTGCTTTAAATGAGCTAAAACAGAATACCGACCATTATGACACAAATTTGATGCTTTTCCTTAAAAGTTATGTCGATGAAAGAGTTAATCATAGTGGCGAATTTAGAATTGATTATCTTGACAGCAGAATGATAGAGTTGGCAAACTATTTTAAGAACAAAGAAAAATATCTTAAGCTAGCTGATTGGGTATTGGATAAAGTTCCTTATATTTATAAGAAGAAGGTAAATAAAGTAATCTTTATGATAGGAGGCAGTACTTCTACTGCTTCAACAATCCCTTTACTTGATTTTTATGCTCAAATGGGAAGAAAAGATAAATTTAAAGAACTTTGGAGTAATATTTGGACTAAACATTTTGGAGAAAAAGGTATAAAGATTTCCAATGAATATAATTTTACAATAAATAACTCGGCCTATCCAATATTATTAGATGCAGGCTATCAAGGTTGGCTTAAAGGAATTTTGAATGATGAAGAATTTGCAGATGCAGTTAAAAAGTATTATATGTTTAAGGGTGACGAAAATAGCTATAGGAAAACAAGTGACTGGGTATTAGAATCTGATAATTGGGATAAGGAAAAGGGGGATTGGCAAGCTACCCCGTTTGATAATTATCCTGAACAGGTGGAGCCGGAGGCATATTATAAAGAAGGAAAACCGCAAGGTTTTTCTACGCACTACTTGATTTTGTCAGGATTTATCAAAGAAATAAATGAAAAACAGAGCCAGGATAGGAACAGGTATTATCAATTTGCAGCGCCTTTTGAGAATCACGGTGAAAAGTTAAGATATGGACTGGCTCAGACCTTTAATTTGATACTTCAAAAAATCCGATTCCATCATTTGTTGAAGCAGATGGACTATTAAAAGCTAAGGTTATGTTTAAAGAATCAAAATTGCCAAAAGGCATCCCTTGTCTTGGTGTTGTGGATGTTACGGAAATGTATTATAAAGAGAGAAAAGAATTGATAAGGGACGGATATGAAATATTCAATGTCCAGAATAATGGTAAAGATGTCGAATGGCAAGTGTTTCATTCTCCGGTATATAAGGATCCTTTTTGTGATGAAAGTAACTCAAAGCTATTCCTTATTGTTTACTCTGAAGGGAAAGAAGCTGATGGAGAGATAAGTATCCAAGCAAGGAAAAGAATTAATCCATATTTTATTAAAGGGTCATTAAGAAAAAAAGTTCTAGAAAAACCGGTTAATCTGCCATTTGTGGAGAAACAAAATCAGGAAAACGTGGTTGATAAATTTCGCTTCTACAATGCTATGGAGTGGTTTAAAAAAAATAAAGAAAAAGAGAATACAATAATAGATAACTGTTTTGAATGGTGTATGGCTTTAAGGGCGGAAAAAGATAAGGTTGCTCCTGATTTTGAAAAGCTTTATAAAAACTATTATAAAAATATAAACGAGAAGGAATTAACTAGTGAACAAAAAGCACGAATATTTATCTCAAACTCAAAGTATTATTATATTTATGATGGAAATATGAAAAAAGAGATGTTAGAAAATACAGTTCCCCCAAAGCAGTGGACACTTTGAAGAGATGGTGTTAGTATAAATACCGTCTCAGGGACGGAGGTGTCCAATGGAAGAAGGGAAGCAGAAACGCAGTTTTGATAAGGCTTTTAAGATATCA
>JAZDIO010000121.1:0-13482 GCA_043804965.1 Candidatus Firestoneibacteriota bacterium
ATTCCGGAGAACTTCCCGCCTGCTATTTTACCAAAGAAGGTGAAGCCAGCTGTGACAGATCGATTGAAAGCTATCTGAAACACCGGAAAAAATAATAGTATTTTACCCATTTTCCTTTGATTCATCTTTTTTGCCTTAGGAATGGTTTTTTATTTTCTTGTAAAATAAAAAATAATGTGTATACTAATATTAGAGCTAATAAAGGGAGATGCTATATGAAAATCAAATACGTTATAGCAGTTTCGGCTCTTTTTGCCGTATTTCTGTTCGTCGGCTGTGCGACAAGAGCTCCAAGGGCTGATGATCCTCTTGATAAAGGGCCGCTGGCAAAGATACTTGTTTATGTTGGAGATGTACCGCTTGGTTCTTCAGGAACTGACCCGGCAGGTCTTACTATAGATGAGGGCGGCATCGCCTATCTTTCCGCTCAAGGAAGAGATGCAAATTCCAAGCCTATCGCGATAAATCCTGCCTGGACAGCTACTTCAGCGGAAATACTTTCGATAGAACCAAGAACAGGAGCGGTAGTGGCGCTTAAAGGTTTAAGGAAAGGGACAGTGGAAATTGTAGTGGAATCCTCAGGGGTAAAAAGGACGCTTAGTCTAATAACCGTCAGGTAGGCAAGGGGGATAAGTTGGATGAAGAAACGGTATTAAAATGCGAGGCTTTTTATATTTATAATGACAAGGCCAATAAAATAAAAAAAGACGGGCCTGCTTCCATTTTAGTAAGAAAAGAAAGTCTGGTCATCTCTCCAAAAACAAGCGAGCTTCTGGAATTTTCCTTCCGCGAAATAAATAATGTGACTTTCAAAGATTACCTGGTTAAACTGGAATTAAGCACTTCCGAAGAGGTGGAAATCAAAGAGCTGGGCTATAAGTATGAGGATTTTGCCAGGTTATTCTTTCACGCCTATAACGAGATGATAATGAAAGACCTGCTGATGAAAGAAGGCCTGAAACTTTCCGGTATTGAAGCAGAACTCACTTACGGAAAAGAAAATATTAAAGACGAGTGCGAGGTCCGCATCTATGACACCGCGCTTGTTGTTATTCCGTCAAAGTACGGGCTTTTAAGGGTACCTTTTGCGGAAATAACCGGGATAAAAGAAGGTGCTCATTCCGTTACCGTGGAAACGGAATATGCCGGGGCTCTGTTTTTCGAAAAACTCGCAAGGAAGCATGATTCCTTTGTTGAAAAACTGAGTGAAGTTTTAAATCAGCTTTCAATGGATGTCCAGGACAGCCTCAGGAAGATGGCGCCTTCTTTGAGTTCTCCTGTAATCAGACAGGCGGCAAGGCATATGAAGGATGGCAGGGCTGTAAGAAGGGCTGTGATAGAAAAAGCCGCTCCTGGCCTTTTTGAAGCCGTTGAAAAAGCAATTGCCGAAACTGAAATGAAAGCAGAATATGAATATCTTAAAAAACTTTCAGATTCGGCCGATATGTGCCTGGGCGTAAAAAAAGAATTGGTCGGAACAATGGCAAACGAAGAGGGATTATATTTTTGGTTCCTTATCCCTATCGGCAATAACGTGGCCATGGAAGCGATAATCAGCGGCGGAGACGAGAAAGGAAAAGCCACCTACTTCTTTAAAATGAAAGGACCTGCGGAAAAAGACATGGAATCCTTCCTTGAGAAGATGAACAGATGCATGCTGGCGATAAATTTCAGAAGAGAACCAATATACCTGACCGATGAAAATCTCGAAAAACCCGAATACCAGAGATACAAATATGCGATAGCAAAGATTCCGGGCCTGAGGGATTTAAGATCAGCATTTTTAGGCCGGGTAGTGCACAAAGACGACGAGCAGTGGCAGAAGGATGTAAGGGTTTTACTTCAGTTGAAATAATATATAGTAAAACAAATTCGAAGCACGAAACTCGAAATAAAAAAGAAAAAGAGATATAAATAAAAAAAGATAACACATTAAGGAGGCTCTATGCCGGGCTATAAACATCCATGCAAATACTGCGATAAACTGATACCTGAGGATTCAAATGTCTGCCCGCTTTGCGGTAAGGCAACTCCTCTGGGTGATTTTCGTTGTCCAAAATGCAAGACACCGATAAAAAAAGATTGGAAAGTCTGCAACAACTGCGGTCTAAAGCTGGAAATTGCCTGTCCTTATTGCGCTAAAACAACTTTCTTTGGAAATTACTGCGCTGCCTGCGGTAAACGCCTCACAGTAATCTGCCCCAACAAAAAATGCAATGAAGAACAGCCGCCGGTAAGTGACAAGTGTATAAAATGCGGGAAACCGATGAAGTAAATGCAAATTCGAAACAAAAAAGATAAACTGGCAAAAGTAAGAAACAAAAAGAGTAGCAATATATGTTGTTTTTTTAGAATTTATCTGTTTTGTTTCGAGTTTCGGATTTAGAATTTCGAATTTATTTTAAAGGAGGTTTTTATGTCTCTAAAAGGATTCACGGATAATTTCGCGGATAACAGCACAGAGGCGGGTTTTCAGTTTACATTTTTCTGCAACAAATGCAAGGAAGGATATAAAACAGAGTTCATTGCCTCAAAGACTTTCAAAAAGAAATCCTTTTTCCAGAACCTTGGAAAAATAGCCGGAGCTGCCGCTCAGATAGCAGGAAAATATAATATCGGTTATGGCGCGGAGCGCGCGACAGATGCTATTTCGGGACAGTTTCAGGGTATGAACCCCGCCTGGCACAAAGAGCATGAAGAAGCTTTTGATAAAGCTCAGAATGAAGCAAAAGGCCATTTTCACCGCTGCCCAAAATGCAAGGATTGGGTCTGCGAGAATGACTGGAATGAACAGGAAGGTCTCTGTGTGGATGACGCCCCGAGAGAAAACGTAGAAATAGCCGCCGCCAAAGCCAAAAAGAAGGTGAAAGACATTCAGGCCGCCGCCGAAACTACTCAAGTTTTCACCGGAAAAATAGAAAGCAAGCAGACGACCTGCCCCGAATGCGGCAAACCCGCCGGCGAGGGAAAGTTCTGCAACAACTGCGGAGCCAAACTGGAAATGAGCAAATGCCCCAAATGCGGCGCAAAGAATGCCGCAGGAATGAGATTCTGTGGGGAGTGCGGGGAAAAGATGAAGTAAAACACGGGAAGAATTCCCATGTTTTAAAATTCGAAGCACTAAACTCGAAATTCGAAACAAATTTGAAACTCGAAAAAAGGGGACTGTACCGATTTTGGGATAGAAAAATATTATAAAGCAGGTAAATCCAACCTGCCAAAGCGCAGGTAAAAAAAGGAGCGCATATGGCTGCGAATAATGTGAGGTTTACGCCGGCTAAGGTGAAAGCTAAGGCGCCGGTGGTGTCGAGTAATGTCAACAAGGAGCAATTGCTGAAGGAGATTGAGAAGAAGGCTTATGAGTTGTATCTCCAAAGGAATGGGCAGCATGGGAATGATTTGAATGATTGGCTGGAGGCGGAAAAGATAATAAAAAAGATATATAAACTTTAAAACTTAAAGATTAAATAATGTCCTCGATGGAGTTTTCTATAGTTGTATTTTTTAAAAAATCAGGAAAAATTGACAGGTTAAACACGGGAAAACCTAGTAAAAAGGAGGAGGATGTTATGAAAAGCATACTTTATGTTATAAGTATTCTGATTTGTACTTTATTTTTCTTTGCAGGTTGCGGCAAGGCGGGCACTGTTGCCGGGCCGGATCCGTACATAATAATTGCATATGGCAACACAGTTTCATCATCAAATAACCAAACGGCGGTTGCAAATAATAATACGGACACATATGTGAGTACGGATGTTAACAGGAAAAATGAGAATTTCGCGCTGCTTATGGGACTATCAGGCATGGATGACGATTGCGCTCCAAAAGTACAACGCTGAATCATTTTAATCTTGTATCGGTGGAATCTTATAGCTTTGCAATCAGTGGAATCGTTTTTCCAAAAGGAGGGATAACTAATGAAAAAAGTTTTAATATTTTTTGCATTGGCAGGTGTTTTTTCGTTCCAGGCAGTTTCGGCGCAGTCAATCAGCTTGAGCGCGGAGGTAAAAGGGGGGTATGTCCTTCCTTTGCCAAACCTTAGCAACACGCTGAATGGAGCTATTTCGTACGGAGGCGCGGTTCAGGCAGTTCTTCCCTGTATCCCTTTGATAACAAAATGGGAGGTAAGCTTTAATACTGCGACCTTGGCGAGTAAAAACAATGCGGCAAATACGCTTGCATTATCTCCTTTAATTCTGTCGGGGATATTTGATATACCGATGCCCGGCCTTAATCCTTTTGTAAAAGTCGGAGGGGGATTGATTTTTGAAACGTCGACGCTTATAGGCGTGGTAACAATACAGAATGACCCTGTCTTTATCGGCGGTGTTGGAATTTCAGCGCCGTTAATGCCGGCGGTAAGCATTAAAGTTGAGGCTGATTATATGTTCATATATCAGACCTGGGTTACGGGCGCGACGGAAAATGGTTCTACAATAAATTTGAATCTTGGCGTAAACGCCGGGTTTTAAGGGGGGAAGGGATTATGAAAAAACTATTAATAGTAAGTATATGCATGATGTTCTTAACGGCATGCAGCAGTAGAAATCCTATTTTTACGCAGATAGCGGGGAAAGGAATGACCCTGACGGCAGCGGCTAAAGCTCTTGGAACAAGCGCAGCGCCTGCTTTTAAAGGCAGTACTGCTCTTGTTGGGGCGCCGAATTATAAGTATACAGCTCCATCGGCTTATACCGCTCATCTGTATTACTGTGCATTGAGCAAAAATGCGGATGCAAATGATCCTACGGATACCAACCCTTATGTAATAATCAATAATGCGGTTGCAAGTCCCAGCCCTGTTGATATGATTGAAGGAACATTTAAGGAATTTGTATCGAGTTCGGAATATCCAACCGCCGGCACATATTACTGGATGCTTATAGGTTTAACATCTCTTGAACAAGTGGTTTCGGTAACGGACTGGCCTTCAGCAGGAAATAATAATGTCAGGTACAAAATGATGATGTCTGATGCCGGAACAGCGAATTATCTTGACCTGCTCGTGTATGATTCGGGAGTCTGGAAATGGATGGACAACGGACAGCTTGTTACGACAAGAAGCGGAACTGTGTTAAATATGGGATGGACTGGAAATACCGGATGGAATGACACTCATACTTCTTATGATTTGCAGGGTTTTGCTACCGGAGTGCCTTTTAAATGCGCTATCAGACTTTCAAGTCCGGTAGTAGTTCCGGAAAATCCCAGCGGTAAATGGATAGGGCAGCTGCTTTTCAATGTGGACAATGGTTTCAGATGGGAGGATATTAATAATAACGATAAATTTGAGCCGTCAACCGGGGATACCTCTTCGACAGATTACGGTCCGCAGGCGCCGATAATAACAGTAACTTTTACACAGCAGTAAATTATGGACCCGCGGGCTAACCCCGTGTTTTCTTGGCATAATGTCATAAAGCTGTTTAATATTAATTTTAAGGGTGCCCAAACATATTAGGCACCCTTAATTTAATATGTTTTCAGCTGAATCCATTTGAAATACCCATGTATTATATGTTAAAATCAACATACAGAGACTACTATGAAAATATTTCGTTATTATGACATAAGAGAAAGAAAAGCGCTTGAAAAATATATTATAGGCGCTGAATCAGGCAATCAATTTGCTTTGAAAACGGCATCTTTAATAATAAAGGCCGTTAAAAAAAATGGAGATAAAGCGCTTTTTTCATATTGCCGGAAGTTTGATAATTTTAAAGCAAATAAGAATAATATAAGAGTAAAACAAAGTGAAATTAATCTTGCCTTTAAAAAAACTTCTAAAAGTTTAATAGCTGCTTTAAAAACTGCAAAATCTAACATCGAGAAATACCATCTCTGTCAGTTGGACAGAGGTTTTAAAATTGCGACTTCTTATGGAAAGCTGGAGATGAAAGTTCTTCCTTTGACCTCTGCAGGTGTATATATTCCCGGAGCCAAGGCTGCTTATCCGTCATCCTTGCTTATGAATGTTATTCCTGCAAGAATTGCAGGAGTTTCCCGCCTTGTAATGTGTACGCCGGCTGTAAATGGTAAGGTTAACTCTGTCATACTAGCGGCGGCTAAAATTTGCGGGGTTACGGAGATCTATAAAATAGGAGGGGCTCAGGCTGTTGCCGCAATGGCTTATGGCACGGAGACGGTTAAACCGGTGGATAAAATTACAGGGCCCGGAAACGCATACGTATCGGCGGCAAAACAGCTGGTTTTTGGAAAGGTTGGGATTGACAGCTTAGCAGGCCCTTCTGAAGCGTTAATCGTTGCAAGTAACGGAGATAATGCGGATTTTGTCGCGGCAGATATGCTGGCTCAGGCAGAACATGATGAAGCTGCCAGGAGTATACTTGTTACCGATTCGATGATTTTTGCCGGTAAGGTTATGTTTTCCTTATTCAAAGAAAAAAGTTTACTTATGCGGAAAAAAATCATAAAAGAAGCGCTAAAGAACTCTTTTATTGTTATCGTAGATAAAATCAAAGACGCGATAGAGATAAGCAACATTATTGCCCCGGAACATCTTGAACTCATAGCGGATAAGGCTGTTAAAGATGCTAAGAAATACACAAATGCGGGAGCGGTATTTCTTGGAGCAAACAGTCCGGTGGCAATCGGAGATTATATTGCGGGGACAAATCATGTGTTACCCACCAACGCGTCTTCAAGATTTTCATCGCCGCTGGGTGTTTATGATTTTATTAAAAGGCAAAGCACGGCGGAAATAAGCAAAAAAGGAATTACAAAGCTTGCTTCCAGTTTGAAAATTCTGGCCATGGCGGAAGGCCTGGAAGCGCACGCGGTGAGTGTAGCTAAAAGACTAAAGTAACGGGTGACGGGTTGTGAGTAGCGGAAAAAAGGCAAGTACAAATGACAAAGTACAAATTACAATATTATGAGGAATATATATTGCCTTATATTGTAATTTGTCATTCGTAATTTGTAATTTTCATTGATGAGGAGACACCATGCAGAAAAAGCGTATAAAGAAATACAAAAGAGTTACGAAAGAAACAAACATCTCCCTGGATCTTTGCCTGGACGGAGAGGGTAAGTATAAAATAAATACCGGTATAATGTTTTTTGATCATATGCTTGCTCACATAGCAAAGCACGGGAGTTTAAACTTTGAACTTAAAGCTAAGGGAGATAAGATCCCTGATTATCACCATTTGATAGAAGATGTCGGTATTGCTCTCGGCGAATCTTTTAAGGAAGCGCTTGCCGAAAAAAAAGGAATTAACCGTTACGGTTTCGCCTCTTGTCCTATGGATGAAGCTCAGGTTTCGGTATCTCTTGATTTTTCCGGCAGACCATATCTTGTATATGACTTGCCTTTATGCAAAAAGAAAATCGGAGACATTGACGAGGATACCATTGAAGAATTTTTTAAAGCTTTTGCGGGAAGCGCTTCGGCTACGCTGCACATACATACTTTATGCGGGAAAAATCCGCATCACCTTGTGGAAAGCGCCTTTAAATCTTTCGGCCGTGCGTTGAAAGAAGCTGTAAAGTACGGTACAAAGGGGATTCCGTCAACTAAAGGCGTGCTTTAATGAAAAAGAAGTATATTGCTGTTGTGGATTACGGAATGGGTAATTTAATGAGCGTTTCAAAAGCTCTGGCGGTAGTATGTCCCGATGTGCGGGTTACGGCAAGTAAATCAGTTATCAATAGCGCTGATGCCGTGGTTTTACCCGGTGTCGGCGCTTTTGAGGATGCTGTAAAGCGCCTAAATAAGAACGGTTTAAGCAAGATCATAAAAACTAATATATCAAGCGGAAAACCGTTTTTTGGAATCTGCCTTGGCTTGCATTTGCTTTTTACAAAGAGCTATGAAAACGGATGCTGGGAAGGCTTTGACGTAATAAAAGGGAGTGTTAAAAAGTTCCCTAAGAACGTAGAATTAAAAGTTCCTCAGATAGGCTGGAATAAAATATTTATTAAGCAAAAATCCCCCCTGCTGAAGAGGGTTAAAGACGGCTCTTTTGTTTATTTTGTGCATTCCTATTACGGAGTGCCGGAAGATAAAAGCATTGTCTGCACGGAGACGGTTTACGGAGTAAAATTTGCTTCGTCCGTGTGCTTTGACAATGTATTCGCCTCGCAGTTCCACCCGGAAAAAAGCCAGGGGACCGGTTTAAATATCCTGGCAAATTTTATGGAGTTGATAAAATGCTCATAATACCCGCTATCGATGTAAGAAAAGGAAGATGCATCAGGCTGGCCCAGGGAAATGTAAGGGATGAGACTGTTTACTCCGAGCAACCGGAATCAGTAGCCAAGCTCTGGCAGTTAAACGGAGCCAGGATGATTCACCTGGTGGATATTGACGGGGCTATTACAGGAACCCCAAAAAATCTTGCGACAATATTTAAGATTGTCAGGGCAATAAAAGTCCCGGTACAGATGGGCGGCGGTATTCGGGATATGGAAACGCTGGAAAAAGTCTTTGACGGCGGTGTTGAAAGGGCCATACTCGGTACTTCGGCTGTCGTGGCTTCCCTGGATTTTCTTAAAGAAGCCTATGCCAAATATAAAGACCGAATTGTTGTCGGCATAGACGCTAAAAGAGGGATGGTAGCGGTAAAAGGATGGAAGGAAATTACTAACAAAAGAGCTTTGACGATCGCAAAAGAAGTTCAGGAAGTCGGGATCAAAGAAATAATCTATATCGATATAGAAAAAGACGGTATGCTGTGCGGTCCAAATTTTAAATCTATTAAAGAAATCGCGAATGCGGTTAACATCGGAGTGATAGCAACCGGAGGAATTTCAGGAATTAAGGATGTAGAACATCTTCTGGCAATGGAAAAATACGGCGTAACCGGAATGATCATAGGAAAAGCATTGTATACCGGCAACGTAGATCTTAAAGCTGCGTTAAAACTTGCGAAAGAATACAAACCGGAGGTACGCAGACTTACAAAAAAGACAAAAAAACAGAAAAAAGGGCGCAAGTGAAGAAAAATTATCTGGCAAAAAGAATAATTCCCTGCCTGGATGTGAAAAATGGGGAAGTAGTTAAAGGAATTAAATTCCTGAATCTCGTAAAAGCCGGTAATCCTGTGCAGGCAGCGGTTGAATATGACATTCAAGGCGGAGACGAGCTGGTGTTTCTTGATATTACAGCTTCTCACGAGAAAAGAAAAACGATTATTGATGTGGTAAGAAAAACTGCCTCAAAAATATTTATTCCGCTTACTGTGGGAGGAGGCATAAACCAGATAAAAGATATCAGGGCTCTTTTAAAAGCAGGAGCTGATAAAGTATCAATTAATACGGCTGCGATAAAGAATCCAAAATTTATTAAAGAAGCTTCGAAAATGTTCGGCAGCCAGTGTATTGTTGTCGCAATTGATGCAAAACGCTGCGGCAAGAACAAATGGGAAGTGTATACTCACGGCGGAAGAAATGCAACCGGAATTAATGCCGTAAAATGGGCAAAAAAAGCAACACAGCTGGGTGCAGGTGAAATACTCTTAACAAGTATGGACTCCGACGGTACAAAGAAAGGTTATGACATTCCTTTGACGAGAGCAGTAAGTAAAGCTGTAAATATCCCGGTAATCGCTTCAGGAGGTGCGGGTAAGGTGCAGCATATGGCTGAAGTCCTGAAAAAAGGCAAAGCTGACGCAGTTTTGGCAGCGAGCATATTTCATTATAAAACACATACGGTCATGTCGGTGAAAAAACAGTTAAGGAAGAGCGGAGTATTGGTAAGGCTCTAAATAAATGACAAAGTACTAATTACAAATGACAATTTTTAGTGATATTTGTTCTAAGGAGTTTCATTATGCTTGATAAAGTATGTAAATTGAAATTTAACTCAGCTGGTCTCATCCCCGCTATCGTGCAGGATTATAAAACCGGTGAAGTGTTAATGCTTGCCTATATGAATGACAAGTCCTTTAAACTTACTCTAAAGACAAAAAAAGTCCACTTCTATAGCAGGAGCCGTCAGAAACTTTGGTGTAAAGGTGAATCTTCCGGAAACATCCAGAGGTTAAGAGGGATCTACCTTGATTGTGATCTCGACACGGTTCTTGTGAAAGTAGAGCAGGTAGGCGGGGCGGCCTGCCATACCGGCCACAGGAGTTGTTTTTACTCAAAATATTATAACGGTAAGATAAAGATTTGCGGCAAACCGGTATTTGACCCGAAGAAGGTTTACAAAAAATGAATTTAACGCCGAACATAAAAGAGTTCAAAAAAAAGGCAAAAAAAGGCTGCCTAGTCCCGGTTTACGCCGAGATTTTTGCCGATCTTGAAACGCCTGTTTCTGCTTTTAAAAAACTTGAAAGTCCGTACTCCTTCCTCCTGGAAAGCGTAGAGGGAGGAGAAAGGATTGCCAGGTACTCTTTCATAGGTTTTAATCCTGAAAAAATATTCAAATCAAGAGATAACAAAGTTGAAGTTATTAGAAACGGGAAGTCAAATAAGTTTATCTCGACCAAAGACGCTCTTTTTGAGCTAAAAAAAGAGATTGGAAAATTTAAATTGGCTAAAACCGCAGGGCTGCCTCCTTTTACGGGAGGCGCTGTAGGTTTTATAAGTTACGACATGGTCAGGTATTTTGAAAAACTTCCGGATAAAAATACGGACGAGATTAACTCGCCGGATATTTATATGCTTATCACAAATACGCTTGTGATTTTTGACCATGTAAAGCATACTATAAAGATAGTTTCAAATGTTTCTTCTGACGGCAGTTTGACGGCAAATTACAAAAATGCGGCAAAAAAGATTTCGTCCGTAATTGTCAAACTAAAAAAGCCTTTAAAAACCGATGCAAAGGTGATTGAAGCTGCCGGCGGTAATATCTCCGAACTTAAGTCGAACATGACAAAAAAGGAATATTGCAAGAACGTTCTCAAAGCAAAAGAATATATTAAAGCCGGCGATATTATTCAGATGGTGCCTTCCCAGCGGCTGAGCGCGGACATTAAGGATGTTGATGCCTTGAATCTTTACAGAACTTTAAGGATAATTAACCCGTCGCCTTATATGTATTACCTGAAATTCAAAGACTTTAAGATTGTCGGAGCCTCTCCTGAGTTATTCGTAAAAGTTGAGGAAGGTACGGTAACCTCCAGACCGATAGCCGGGACAAGAAAACGGGGAACAAATCCGGCAGAAGATGAAAAACTTGTCAAGGAACTCTTAAAGGATGAAAAAGAGAAAGCCGAGCATGTTATGCTGGTGGACCTGGCAAGAAATGATCTGGGCAGAGTCTGTAAATATCATACGGTAAATGTAAATGAGTTTATGATTATCGAGAAATATTCGCATGTTCTGCATCTTGTGTCGAACGTGGTCGGAAAGCTTCAGAAGGATAAAGATGCTTTTGATGTTATCCGCGCCTGTTTCCCCGCAGGCACCTTAAGCGGAGCGCCTAAAATAAGAGCCATGGAAATAATAGACGAAGTGGAGAAGGTGAGAAGAGGTCCTTATGGCGGGCTTGTAGGATATTTCGGTTATTCTGGGAATTTTGATTCATGCATTACTATTCGTACGCTTGTTATAGCAAATAATAGGCTTCATGTTCAGGCGGGAGCGGGCATTGTAGCCGACTCAAATCCTGCTTCAGAGTATGAAGAAAGTATGAACAAAGCAAAAGCTGTAATATCGGCCATTAATCTGGCCAGGAGAGGATTATAATATGATACTTATGATAGATAATTACGATTCTTTTACTTATAACCTTGTTCAATATCTCGGGGAAATGGGGGAAAAACTCATTGTTTTTAGAAACGACAAGATTACAATTAAAGAAATAGAAAGGCTAAAACCGGAACGCATTGTTATCTCCCCCGGTCCCAAGTCCCCTAAAGAAGCCGGACTGAGTAATGAAATAATACTTCACTTTGCGGGGAAAGTTCCTATACTGGGCGTCTGCCTGGGGCACCAGTGCATTGGCCACGTCTTTGGAGGAGAGGTGGTACGCGCCAAACGCCTTATGCACGGTAAAACATCATTGATCTATCATAATAACAAGAGCATCTTTAAAGGGCTGCCGAACCCTTTTGAAGGGACCAGATATCATTCGCTTATTGTTAAAAGAGAAACTCTGCCTGCCTGCCTTGAAATTACCGCGCGGACAAAAGAAAAAGAGATAATGGGATTAAAGCATAAGGAATACAATATTCACGGGATTCAGTTTCATCCTGAATCTATTCTCACTAAATCAGGAAAAGCTTTATTAAAAAATTTCCTAAAGGTGTAAAAAAATGATAAAAGATTCTCTGGCACAACTCATAGAAAAGCATCATCTTTCCGTAAACGACGCCTCCAGGGTGATGGAGGAAATAATGAGCGGGCATGCAAATCACATGCATATCGCCGCTTACTTGACCGCTCTCAGAATGAAAGGCGAAGCGGTGGATGAAATCACAGGATCCGCGCAGGTTATGAGAAAAAACGCGGTTTTTATAAGAACCAGACATAAAAACGCGATAGATATGTGCGGTACCGGCGGGGATAAGAGCGATACTTTCAACATCTCCACAATAGCGTCTTTAGTAGTGGCTGCGTCGGGAGTTCCCGTCGCAAAACACGGGAACAGGGCGGTTTCCAGCAGATGCGGCAGCGCTGATCTTCTGGAAGGACTTGGGATTAAAATCGAACTCCCTGCGGATAAACTGGGCCATTGCCTGGATGATGTCGGGTTTGCGTTTCTTTTCGCGCCCCTGCTTCATACTTCAATGAAACATGTGGCTCCCGTGAGAAAAGAACTGGGATTTAGGACCATCTTTAATATTTTAGGGCCCCTTGCGAATCCGGCAAGGGTGAAGGCCCAGGTTGTAGGGGTTTACAACCGCCTTCTTGCTGAGCCTATGCTGGAAGTACTTAAAGCTCTTGGACATGAAAAAGCTATGGTCGTGCACGGTATGGACGGCCTGGATGAGATAACTTTAACGACGGATACTTTTGTGGCGGAGCTTAAAGACGGGAAGATTGATACTTACTATATCAGTCCCGGGGATTTAAAATTCAAACTGCGCGCTGCCTCAGAGCTGAAAGGCGGTTCTCTTTCTGATAATATTAAAATTACCTATGATGTTTTGAACGGCGTGGAAGGAGCGCAAAAAGATATGGTGCTCATCAACGCCGCCGCCGCGCTTATAGTCGGAGGTAAAGCGGCGGATATGGCTCAGGGCGTGGAAATAGCCCGGCAGGCTGTTGATTCCAAAGCAGCCCTCAAAAAGCTGGAAGAGTTGAAGAATTATACAAACAGAAGATAAAAGCAGGTAGTACGAGTTCAAAATCATCGTAGTATTATTAAATAATAGAAAGCCTAAGGACAGTAATTAATTCGTCAAGAGTGAAATAACCCTCGAAATAATCAAATATTAAATAATAAAGGTGAATTGTGAACAAGAAAGGAAATAGTTTCAAAATAAATAATCTTACGTCGGTATTTGTATTACTTTTCTTATTTATCCTTCCTTTGCAAGCGGATACTGCAGAAGATCAGCAAAT
>JAZDIO010000122.1:0-2131 GCA_043804965.1 Candidatus Firestoneibacteriota bacterium
GGGGCGAAATGACAAGTGGTTATGTAATTTTTGTGGTTGTGAAGAACATTTTAGTTGTACTGCCTGCCGTTATCATGTTCATTGCAGCTATAATTTGTACAGCATTGTTCTTACCATGGGCAGCTGTAGCAAATTTTGGAAAAGAGAGATCTATTCTCATAATAATAATGATATACTGCCTTCCCTTCATCTGGATAATAATTTCCGGAATAGTTTATTCAGTCTTAAACAGAATATTTAGCGGGGCACTATATGTTTACGCCTCTGAAGGTGTTATTCCGGAAGGATTTAATAAAGATCTTTTGGATAATGCCTGGCAGGTAAAATAGTTTTAGAGGAAAAAATGGAAAAGGGGAGAAACAAATGAAAATAAACTGGTTTGTATATGTACTTGTTATTAGCTTAATTACCACAGGGTTAGTCTATTATGTCCATTATAGGGCAAAAGCTGCTATTCTAAACAAAATTTATGAAAGTGAAAAATTAGTTCGTGAAGCCAAAATAAACGTAGAGAAAGGTCGTGCTTTAATAAATAATGCCAAAAATATCTATAAAAATCTTTCAGGAGTGAAATCGGCGCAGAACACCGCCGCATTACAGCCAAATCCAAATTCCTCTGAAATGTTGGATTTTAGGACTTTTTACGGAAAATAGCTTAAAAACAATATCAATAATATTGTCATAAAAAGTATCGGCGAAAACAGAGCGAAGGTAAGCAGCCTTGCATTTGATATTACAGGTGGTTTAAAAGAGGAACAGTGCAGTGTTTCTTCTGTTAGGATTGAAATTCTGATTGATGAAAAAGTTAGCGATAAGTTTATCCGTGATTTTGAACAGGCTGTGGAAAAAGAGATTGGTTTGCAAGATAATAAACAGCGTATTATTATCAAAAAAATCCTTGTGCCTAAAAATAAATAGAGATTATTTACACAAGTCAACGTTTGTGTTTATGGCAGTGTGCCTAAGTTATTGAACGGTACACAGCTGCTTATATTCTTAATTTTTATATAAGTTTCTCTTATCTCTGCGATTCCCCTTTATTTACCTGTATTATTGAAAGTGATTTTTCCTTAAAAGTCTTGATTATTACAGGCTTTTCTGTTATAATAACTTTATTAAATCAGCCGCTTTTAAGCGGGCTTTTTCTTTTTTTTAGGGGGAACATTGGCTAAGAAGAAACAGGATAAACCTAAACAGGCAGCAAAAAAAACAGCTAAAGAAGCGGTCAAAGAAGCTTCGACAGAATTATTTGAAGAGGGAAAAGCTCCGAATAAACATGCTCCGATTCAGCAGGGCCTTCCGGATATCAAAGAAAAGATAGTTCCGATATACATCGAAGAAGAGATTAAAGCGTCTTATATTTCTTATGCGATGAGCGTTATCGTCGGAAGGGCTTTACCTGATGTCCGCGACGGTTTGAAACCCGTGCAGCGCAGAATTCTTCACGCAATGAATGAAATGGGCCTTCATCATAATAAGCCTTACAGAAAATCCGCAAAGATCGTCGGTGAAGTTCTCGGTAACTACCATCCTCACGGAGATACGGCGGTTTATGAAACCATGGTCAGGATCGCCCAGGATTTTACTTTAAGGTACCCGCTCTTGGACGGACAGGGTAATTTCGGCAGTGTTGACGGAGATCCCGCGGCAGCCATGCGTTACACCGAGATCCGCCTTGCAGCGATTTCGGAAGAGATGCTTGCCGACATTGAAAAAAATACAGTGGATTTTATTCCTAATTATGACCAGTCCCGCGAAGAACCTGTTGTCCTTCCCGCAAAAATTCCCAATTTGCTGATCAACGGATGCGCGGGTATTGCTGTCGGTATGGCTACGAATATTCCGCCGCATAATCTTGGGGAAGTTATTGACGGCGCGGTTATGATAATAGATAATCCCGAGACTACGGTGGAAAAACTGATGACTGCGGTTAAAGGCCCTGATTTTCCGACCGGCGGCTTTATACTGGGAAGAGACGGTATTAAGAGCGCCTATACCACCGGCAGGGGTTCGATAACTATTCAGGCCAAGACCAGGATAGAGACGGATAAAAAGGGCAGGGAAAAGATAATAGTTTACGAAATTCCTTTTCAGGTCAATAAGTCGACCCTTATAGAGGCCATTGCTAATC
>JAZDIO010000123.1:0-3641 GCA_043804965.1 Candidatus Firestoneibacteriota bacterium
TATATCCTGGCACATCTGCATAAAAGCCCCATTGGCATTTGCAGGAGTAATACTTTGAACCTTAAGGGTCTTGGCAATCATAATACAGCCGCGAACAGTGGGAGCAAACTCACACTTCCCTGAATTTCTCAGCCCCCTTACAATATTGACTATTATTTCAGCATGCTTTTTTGAAAGCTTAGACTTTGACTGGGTAATGGACACCTCGGTCTCATAGTCAAAGTAATCCAAATCCATGGTAATCATCCTATCCCTTAAAGCATCCTGGCTCCTGTGAACACCCGCATATTCTTCGGGGTTAGAGGTAAAGATAGCGTTAAACTCCGGGTCAACCCTTAAATACGGTTCCTCCCCGCCTCTACCCACAGGCAGGTCCATCATCTTCTCCTGCAAAATGGAAAGCAGGATATTATTCGCCTCAGGCCGGGAACGGGTAAACTCGTCATATATTAAGGTAAATCCGTACTTGCAAGCAACAGTCAGGCGGTTATCCACCCAGCGCTTTACCATATCCTCTTCGGTCTTTAAAACCCTTGAGATAAATCTATCTACAACCTTTCTAATTCGATAGCCATACTCGCCGCCTACCAAATTAGAAGTAGTAAACTCTTCATCTCCATGGATCATAACCACCGGCCTTTTAATTTTACTGGCCATGTGCATAGCGAGAGTGGTCTTGCCGGAACCTGATATCCCCCTAAAATGGACAGGGAAACCCGCCTTTATATAGCCCAGAGCCCTGTCGGTAATATCCTTAATATATTTTGTTTCCACGAAGTCAGCTAACGGGCTGGGATCCAATACGGTAGTCGTCTCATCAATCATTTTATTTTACTCCTTTTCTTGGATTGTAAAGTTTTATTCATATTATTCCAGATCTTGCCTGCCTCAGCCAAATCAGTACGAATCTCTTTTTCCTTCTTTCTAAAATCTTCCCTTAAAGAAGTCGCATTTTTAATCAATTCTTTTCTATCTTCTTTAAGCCCCTTCGTTAAGCTTTCGGCCATTTCCTTATGAACCTTTCTACAATGGTTTACGAACTTTTTGGCATTCTTCCTGACAGTTTCGGCCTGTTCCTTTAAACCGCTTATGCTTTTCTTTCTATCTCCATGAGCCGCAGTAATACCTTCACAAAGAGAGCTCATATTTCCCGATATGTTGTCCTTCACTATCCCATACATTACTGTCCTTTGTTAAAAAAATTTTCAAAAATACTTGTCTTTTCAGTATTTTACAAAAAAGTTCTTAATCTACCCGTGAAAGCGCCTTAAAAACTCCTTATAATTAAATAGCTTTCAAACGCAAAAAATTTAACGGAGTAGCTTTTTTTCCAGCTGTTCCAACAACTATAGAAGGTAGAGAACAACTACTATTACTACAGCAACTGCTATACAAACTACCAGAAATTTCTTTTCTTTCAGAACTCCTTTTACCGTTACCTTCTTTTCTTCTGCTTTTTTCTTATCCATTTTCCTTTCTCCTTTTAGCTTTCATGCCAAATTTACCACCCTGTACCGTAATGGTGCAGGGCACGTCCCACAAACTCGGGGGTTTCTTTGGCATAACGTCATAAAAACAGCATTTTTATCTCACTTGCAAACTTAACCCTTTGAAATTCACGCTATTTCGGGAACAAATTTATCTTCCTTTTTTTTCTTTTCTTTCTTTTCCTTCTTTTTATCTTTCTTCTCAATAGCTTCATCAACCGCAGCTGCCTTCTCTTCGGCTTCAATCCTGAACATCGCTCTGCCTTTCCTGGATTTAGCTAAAGAGCCGGCCATTTCCCGCCAGGCTTCTTTTGCCTTTGCGCTATCCGAGCTGTATTCGCCCAAAAGTTTACGCGCATCACCTAAAAGCTTCTTGACCTCGCTACCTATATCGCCAACATATTTTGCCAGGCTTTTTTTAAGAGCGGCGGACATCTCGGTATGAGCCTTATTAAATTCTTTTAGTTTATTTTTAGTATAGCTCTCGATTTCATTTACTTCTTTTGCAAGAAACTCTTTCAGCTCTTTTGACATCTTTTCTCGATCTGCGTGGACAACTTTCAACTTTGCGGCGGTATCCCTTAACTGAGCTGCTACATCCTTTTCTATGGATTTAACAAAATCCGTTAAGTTTTTAAATTGCTCCTCGCTCATCTCTTTGTGGCTTGCCTGAAACCCTTTCAGCATAGTTCCTACATTCTTTTTCAGGTTATCAACAAAATCAGACAATTTTTTAGCCTGTTCCTCATTCATCTTCTTCCTCTCTGCAGCGCTCTCTTGTCTATCCGCAGCGAAACCTTTTAGAGTCTTATGCGTATCGGCAACCAGATGTTTCAATGCTTTTACCCGCACATTATTAGAAGCAATAATGTTTTCGGTAATACTTTTCATGTTATCCGCTATACCCATTTTAATTTCCTCCTTATGTGTTTTATTCTATCCGCCCGAGCATTTTATTTACATCCTTTCTTCTTTCTATCTGATGAGCCAAGCGCTCCTTCTGCTGGGCTCTGAATCCCTGAAGCATTTCCCTAAGGTCCTTTATCCTCAAGCTCCTCCCTTTGGCTTGAAGCGTTTTAAGTCTTTCTGCCATCTCTTGCTGTTCTTTCTGAAATTCTTTTAGCTTGGCGGAGACATCTTCTTTTCTGGCTTCCAGAGCCGCAAGACTCTCTTTATTCATCTCCTGAAATTCTTTTACCCTTTGAAGATCGCCTTTGGTAAGGGCATCTTTAAATTTAGCCAAATTCTCTCTTAGAATGCGCGCCATTTCCCTTTGCTGGTTAAGATAACCTTTTAATAAATTCTTTACTTCCGCTTCCTGTTTTTCCTGAGCGAATAAAACATCTTGCGTCATATTATTAAAGTCTTTTTTTCTTAAATGTTCATTATGCGCAAGGGTGTCACACAACTGAATACTGGCTTTTTGCCTGTCTTCTTTGTTCTTGAGAACATCCTCTTGGAAGTTGTCAAGAATCTGATACGCAGTATCAAAAATGGCCCCTGCGCTTTCCAGTTTGGTCTCGTAAGATAAAACAGCATTTTCCGCGACATTCTTCAGATTTAAGATTTTTGACATCTTTAAAGATTACTCCTTTTTCGTGGAAAAGGAATTTCTTGGTGAACCATGCTTTTCCCTGCTTTCGCAGGTTAAGGATAATCCAGCAAGAACCCTTTTTACTTATCCTTACGCTGCTGAGGCGGTTAAACCGATAGCTTCAGCATACTTCAGATAAGTCTCGACTGAGGCCACAACGACTCTGGCTTCAACCGCGAGAATCTCTATACCTACCAGAGAAACCCGAACCCAGGCGTCAACTACCACGCCCTTGTCCAGAATACGGTCGACAACTTCGACCAAACTGGAAGAACCGATTGCTTTTTCTACTGCCATGTTAATCACCTCCTTTAGAGATTTCGGTTAATAGACATTTTTGTGAATGTCCTATTAACCTTGTTTCCTTTTTTACTAAATGCGGCGGTCAGCATTCGAAATTTTCACATTTCTAATGATCTCCTTCAATCCACGGCTCGTCATTTGGAGTATGCGGCCTGCCGTAATAAACCGGAATGCCCATTACCTTTGTCATAAAATTACGAAACTTGTCGGCGGTCATAGCTGACCCGTGATCGGAGAATGAACTAAGATTTCCAAAC
>JAZDIO010000124.1:0-4213 GCA_043804965.1 Candidatus Firestoneibacteriota bacterium
AATGGACCATTAAAGATCTTGCCCAAATCGTCGCCATGTCTCCGGATTATTTTGCGCACGCCTCGTCAAGTATCTACGGGATATCCCCTATGAAATTCGTTACCAAGCTTAGAATGGAGAGAGCCAAAGAACTCCTTTTTACGGAAGAATACAAACTCGAAACTATTTCCGAGATGGTGGGTTACAAAGACCCGTTTGCCTTCTCCACGGCTTTTAAACGCCATGAGGGCTTAAGCCCGAAGTCCTACAAATTAAAGAACCGCTAAAGCAGTATCCTATCTAATTCTGCCCGGGCTTTTGCAGGCAGGAGATTATAATCCGGAATCTTATATCTGTTTTTTTCCATATCCGTTATTACAATACTGCTGTCTGTTTTAAATCTGACGCCTTCCCTTAAATTTCGGAGATAAAACTTCTTTTCCCCTCTATCGGTAATTACATCAAATTCATGATACCAGTACTGCGTCGTAATGGCTATAATATCCCTGATCTCCGGAAGAAAATACCTGAATTTTAGATCCTCTTTAACGAGGCTTCGCAATTTCCCGGGCAAATTCTGAAGATGTTCTATTATCCCGATTTCTTTGTACTCCGAGCCTTTTCTAATGACGGCCGATATATAATTCTCCGTATCCGTAAAAGGAAAAAGTAAAATTAACCCTATGATGCTTTTTTCCATCTTCCGTAGTTAGAATCAGAGAGTTTTTAACACCTTTTTCTATTTTTATTTTTTTAGGATCAAACGTGTACATATACCCCCTAAACCGCTCTTGTTTTTGAAGCCTGAGCGGAAAACTCCCGCTGCATCGTTATTAGTTTATGGAAAAGCCCTTTTTTTGCCATTAATTCTTTATGAGTCCCGACTTCCACTATTTCACCTTCTTCAATCGCTATAAGGCGGTCACAGTTTCTTAATGTCGAAAGCCGGTGCGCTATGGCTATTGTTGTCCTGTTCTTTGTAAGTTTTTCCAAAGCATCCTGGATCTTTTTTTCTGTTTGCACATCAACCGAGGAAGTCGCTTCATCTAGAATTAATATTCTTGGATTTCGAAGTATCGCACGGGCAATTGAAACCATCTGTTTTTCCCCGCCGGACAAACTATTTCCTCTTTCTCCCACATCCGTATCATAACCGTCAGGTTTTTTTAAAATAAATTCATGCGCATTAGCGGCAATAGAAGCCCGAATCACTTCTTCTCTGGTAACTCCCGGTTTCGCATAAGCTATATTATCGTATACTGTGCCATTAAATAAAAAAGTTTCCTGAAGGACTATTCCTATCTGACTTCTCAGGTCGGATAGTTTAATATTCTTTATATCCACACCATCGATCCTGATCTCCCCTTTATTGACGTCATAAAGTCTGCAGATTAGATTGACCATAGTACTTTTACCGGCGCCGCTTCTTCCTATTAAGCCTATCATTTCATTCGGTTTTATATCCAAACTCATTCTTTTTATTACCGGTTTAAATTTATTGTAGCCGAAAGAAACATTATCAAATTCTATCCTGCCTTGTATCTCTTTTATTTCCACAGGTAAAACGGTATCCTTAATTTCCGGTTCGGTATCCACAATATCAAACACTCTTTCCGCCGCAGAAAGAGAATTAGAAATCATCTCGACCATTCTTGTCAGAATACGGATAGGATTGTAAAACATGCTGAGATAACCGGCATAAGCCACAATATCTCCTATAGACATTTTTCCCTTAAAAATAAAATCCCCGCCGAGATACCAGACAAGTACGGTGCCAAACATAATAAACAAGTTTAAAATCGGATGAAATATTCCCCATTGTTTTACCATCTCTATACCGGAATTCCTGTATTCGCCGCTTCTTTTTTTAAATTTTTCTATTTCAATTTTTTCCTGTCCAAAGACCTTTATAACTCTGATGCCTGAAACAGAATCATTTACAAGCGCGGAGAGCATTGCTCTTTTATGGTAAAACCTGCGAAAATAGGTCCGCACTTTCGGAAATATCCATTTTAGAAATATTACTGTAGGAATAATCGGTATCAAAATATACAAAGTCAGTTCCCAGCTTAAAAATACTAAAAAGGCCCCGACGCCAAAAAACATAATAATACCTTCAAGCGTCATAGGAACAAAATCCACCAAGAATCTCTGAAGCTCGCTCGTATCCTGATTTACCCTGGCAAGTATAGCTCCCGTCTGATTTTTATCAAAATAAGACATCGACAATTCTTGAAGTTTCTCATAAACCGCGGCGCGAACATCATAAACTGTTTTGAAACCGAGCGAACCGGAGAGTCTTTCCAGAAAAAAACCGCTGAAAAGCTGTTGAGCCGCATAGGAAAGAAACAAAGCTAAGGAAGCCCAGATAAGCCAGCCGGAATAAGTAAAAGTTCTTGTAACCGGATCAGGTTTTAAAATGTAATCAATAAAAAGTTTACTCAAATACGGAGTGATTAATCCGAAGAAAGAACCGACAGCCATTACCAGGACTATCAGAAAAACCGTCATCCTGTAGGGCTTTGAAAAACCCATTATTCTAAGGAGAGAGTTCTTGTTTTATCCGTGCATTTCGGGCATTTCCCAAATTCTTCAGGTATAGGTTGACTGCATATTTCACAGATTACTTTTTGTTTGCGTCTCCCTTTAGTTGCAACCTCTTCGCCTTTAATAATATTGTTAATATCTTCGGCCGCCTGATAAAATTCCGAATTCCTGGCGTTCGAATACAAAATAATGCGGTAAATACATTTTCCCGTATTTACTTCTAAAGCGCTGCTCCCGATAAGATCAACTACTTCTACTTCCTTAATTTCTTTATAATTTAAGAGCCTGCAGCTTTTCCCCTTTTTCGGAATAAACAAACAGTTTCTTATTTGTTACAACAAGCCATTCCTCGCCGAAAGAGCCATTTGATTTTATATCAGAACTTAATACAAGAAGAAGTTTTTCTTCATGCAAATTATTCTTTATTGTTTCTTTTAAATACGAAGGCAGTTTTTCTTTTTCCATTTTTTTTATTATACCTCAACAGAGGACGCCAGTCAACACTCTAAATTCCAAGGCAGTATAAATATCCAAAACACGGTAATTGCGAGCTTAAGAATTAAAAGAAATTTATCACGAATCAAGAAAAAGACTTTTCATTCTAGTATTATAGCCCATTTCAATTATTACACTTTCAACTTCTTTTTCATCAAGTTGTTTTATTTTCAGTAAATGCCCCTCGGTAAGGGTATTATCGGCTATAATATTAATGAGGCGGGGATTTCCCTTGGAAGAAAAATGAATGTATTGATACGCCTTGTCGGTAAACACAGGTTCATTTAAACCGGCAATCCTAAGCCGGTGTTCAATGTAATCCTTGGTGACCGAACTTGTTGGAAACTCAGAAAGTATAACCCGGGCTTCGACTCTTTGCAGAAGCGGCTGATTTGCTGAAAGCTTTTCTTCAAGCGTTGGAAGTCCGAAGAAAACACAGGAAAATTTAAATTGACTATCCGCCATAAAATCAATAAACCCTCTTATTTCTTCAAAAACTTCCATATTCGCAATCATACTGGCTTCATCTATTATAATAATTATATGCTTACCTGCTTCACAAATGCTTTTCAGTTTGCCTGTGACTTTCTCAAAATAATCGGATTTGTCAACATCTGAAAGGTTTATATGAAGCTGGCGAGCCATCTTTTGCAAGAGCCAGCCGGCGTTCATATTGCTGTGAATGCATACCAGAAGAAATGCTTCATATTTCTTTTCCTTTGTCTCAAAAGAATTAAACAGTTTCCGGCTTAAAACAGTCTTTCCCAATCCGCATTTTCCATAAACGGTCGTCAATTGTTTTGAACCCTCTATGCACATTATCAGTTTGCTATAGGCCTCGCCGAAGCAGGAACCCGAATAAAAATACCTTAAATCCGGAACATTGGCAAAAGGCGGTTCTTTCAGATTGTAATAATCAAGATAGCTCATACGTTAATTTTAGCAGTGAAAACTGTGCTTTTCAATAAAAATATTGCAAGGGCATGGTAATGGGAAGGTAGATGGTACCCCCCTGAAATGCTTTGGAAAGATATGGTATCAAGAATTGCTTAAGATAATAAGCGAACTGATTCCCGTTTTACCAAAGACAAGAAAACTCAAGGTGTAAAAAATTATTTTAATGAGGGAGCTCTTTTGTCTTGACTGTCGCTTTCATAGATGTCCCCTATGCACGAGACAAATGTCAATTTAA
>JAZDIO010000125.1:0-3242 GCA_043804965.1 Candidatus Firestoneibacteriota bacterium
ATAATTCTATGCTGGAACTATATAGGCGAAACCTGGCTGGCTCCTGCGGCCGGGATAAACCTGCATGGGTGGCTTGTGCTGCTTATATTAACCTCGCTTCACTTCCTTGAAGATGAATGGCGCGCATGGACTATTCAAAAATTGAACTCTCCCGATTCCCTTTTTTTCTTTCTCTGGGATCAATTTATACATATTGCCCTGATTTTTGTTTTTTTTCCTGATCAAATTAACCTGCACCCAGAGAAATGGGTTCTTCTTGCAATCCTTTTTGTTTTGACCACCCATTTCAGCGCAATACTTATTTATTTTATAGAAAAAGAGGTTTTCGGCTATTCAAGGCTTCTGACACAGGAAAAATACTATTCAATGGGGGAGCGCCTTGTTACAAGCCTTTCCCTTCTTTTGCCCGGGTGGTGGGCTTTAAGCTTTTTTATGCTGTGGCTTGTGAGAATAGTTGTTCATTGGACAAAAAGCGACAGGGAGTTCTCGGTTATCAATATAGTTGCCGGAACTCTGTTGGCGGTATTATTCGGCCTTTTAGCGCGTTTATTGATATACTAGCCCATCTTAAAGAAGCCCGAAATCCCGGCGTGCTTGACATAAAAGGACTAAAATTATACGATAGTATTATCAGGGGGGAAATGCATTTATGGGGGGATATCAGCTTATACTTCACGGTAAGTAATTGTTATAATTTTTTTTATCCGTAATTCTATCTTTATAAAAGCACAGCCGTTTTTCCTTCCGGGATTTTCCACTAAGCCCTGTTTTTTTATTGCCGGGAATCTAGTTTGCCATGAATGAAAACATACTGATATTTAAACACCCTGTCATAATTTTTTTTACAGCCTGTTATTTAAGCCTGCCTGCCTTTTGTGAAAGCAGGGAAGAAGAAGGTTTAAACTCGGCTTTAAAGCGTGCAAGAGAGCAAATTGACAATAATAAAGAAAGGGATGAGAAAAAATACGCGGAAATAAAGCTTTTTGCAGAAGGTATTCTGCAGAAGGATCCTGCGCATATTATGATTATACCGTGACTATGGCATACCCGTTTATGGAGAAAGTCTCGAATCCGGCAAGATGGTTTAAGGTACTTGTCAAAGATGCCAAAGGTTATCCTTCCGGGCTCAAGGAAACGGTTTTTAAAGTACAAGCATACGGTTGAAAAAAGAAACGCTTAACCGGAAAATGTCATTAGAATAATCGACAAAAGCAAAAGTAGACAGAAGAAGAAATATGCCGGTGCATTCCGATAAGGCTTTAGCCCGTTTTTTCAATGTAGAACCTGATGCCCCGGAGAAAGCCATGGGATCCAGCCGAACAGAAGCATTTTTGAAAGATAACAGGCTTACAATAACGGGCCTTTACGATAAAGGAAGAAAAGGAATTGATTATTTAGATTGTTTATTATATAATTCTTAAACAGGAATTACAAATATAATGAGTTTTTGCCGTGTTCCAGTTTTGTACTGGCCGGGAAATCCGGATGTTTTTGGAAACACAAAAGAATAATCAAAATGGAATACAATTCAAATAACCAGAACAGCAAGCAAGAATACCCTGTTAAAAAAAGGAGGTTTATTCTTCCACTCGTAATAACAGCGGCAATAATGTTTATCACGACGTTTACATATGAGCTTGTAAACCAGGTTGTTTTTCCTAATGTAACCGTATTTCAATCGCATATACTTGCGGTTCTTTTCAGTACGTTTGTCGCTACTATTGTTGCTTATTTTATTTTGAGAAAGTATCATTTACTCCTTCAACTCATTATGGGTGAGGTTAGAGAGCGAAAAGCAGCCGAGGCCCGGCTCATCCAGGCAAGGGAGGTTGAAGAACAGCGCGCAAGGGAAGCTGAAGAGGGCCGGAGGATACTGGAAGCTCTTATGGAATATATACCTGAAGGCATAATAATAGCGGATGCAGCGGGGCTTAAGGTGCGGATGGCCAGTAAATATATACTTGAGTTTTCCGGTTTGCCTGAAGAAAAAATGGGGGAGATTCTGATAAAAAAGGATTTCCTGATGCCTGTTTGCGACGAGCCTTTATCCTGCCTGAGAAAACACCTGATATCCCGTTCAATCAATGAAGGCAGGGTAGTTGTAAATGAGGAATGCATATCGAAGAGGCTTGACGGAAAAATAACCAACTTTCTTGTAAACTCAGGCCCTATCAAAGATAAAAATGGCAGAGTAATAGGCGTTGTTGCATCTTTGAGGGATGTTACAGAATTAAAAACAGCAGAGGAATTGCTGCGGCAGAAGGAATATGAATTCCGTACCCTTGTCGAAAATTCACCCGATATTATTGTCCGGTTTGACAAAAACATGCGCATTATATACATAAACCCCGCAATAGAGCGCATTACCAGGGAGCCTAGGGAGAGTATTCTGGGGAAAAGATACAAAGAGTATGTTTGCGGCGATGAAGAAAAACTCTACTGGGACGGTATTTTTCAAAAGATACTTGAAACCGGAAATGAGGAAACCGTTGAAAGCAGTTTAAATACAATACTCGGCAAAAGGTATTATAATATAAGGATTGTCCCTGAATTCGATAAGGAAAACATGATAGAATCAATAATGTTTATTTTAAGGGATATCACTGAACAGCGGAGTGCCCAGGAGCATATTAAGTATTTAAGTTTCCATGATAGCCTGACCGGGCTTTACAACAGGGCCTATTTTGAAGAGGAGATAAAAAGGCTTGATGTGGAAAGAGAATTGCCGATAAGCTTTATTATGGGCGATGTTAATAACCTTAAATTAACAAACGATACGTTTGGCCATGAGGAAGGCGACAGGCTACTGGCTGATGTTGCAGCGGTATTAAAAAGCAGTTGCAGAAAAGGGGACATTATTGCAAGATGGGGCGGGGACGAATTTGTTATTTTACTGCCGGGAACGGATTATTCTTATGTGAAAGAGGTTGCAAAAAGGATAAAAAACAGTTGCAGTAAAAATTATCATACAGTGATTGCTCCCAGTGTTGCACTGGGAATCTCAAGCAAGGAAAAAGGTTGTTTCAATATCTATAAAATATTAAGAGAAGCTGAAGAGAAAATGTATAAGAATAAAGTAATGGAAGACAGCGCCAATAAGGAGGCTGTTATTTCTTCTTTAATGAACAGGCTTTTTGAGAAAAACCACGGGGTTAAAGAGCATTTGGAACGCCTTGAAGGGCTTGCTGAAGGATTCGGGCAGTCTCTTGGATTTACGCAGAAACAATTAAGCGAGTTAATCC
>JAZDIO010000126.1:0-12410 GCA_043804965.1 Candidatus Firestoneibacteriota bacterium
TCCCTCTTTTCTTTGAATTATGAACCTCTCCGGGCTCACGAGTTCTGAGCTGTTTTCTTGGGCCTAACGTCATAAATAACGTTACCGTTCTTCCTTCACATAATCCTCTTTCGTAACACCTTTTGCGTCGGTTTCGGCTATGGAATATTTCTCTTCAACTTTCGTTATTCTGCCGGTACCGAGTTTTGTATCAGAAGAACCGAGGGCTAGACCGGTTTCCGGATCCACCAGGTCTTCGCCTTTTCTGAAAATTCCAAAAGTTCTTCCTTCTCTTTCTTCGTCAATTTTTCCCGAGTTAAGCCATAATTTATTCCCGTCAATTTTCATGATTCTTGCCGTCCAGGGGAATTTTTCAGCCATTTCAATAAGAGGCCTCGAAACGCTTTCTATAGTTTTCCTTACCGCTTTGCCGATAACCGTCTCATCAAAACCGGCCTTGCCAAAGTCCACAGACGGCGCGACGCTTAAATCAACCGAAACCCCGGTGCTGGACTCTTCGCCCTCGCCTTTTTCCGACTTAATTATTTCTCCGGTAGAGGTATCTATCATTCTTACATCACAGGCAACTTTCGCCGTATTGGTTTTGGTATCCACGCCTCCGCCAAAACCAAAGACGTTTCCAAGATTTCCCACGCCCAGCTTGCTTTCTTTAATGCCAAATTCGGTAATGCTTCCCGTTACTATATATTGTATCCCCAGAAGCTGTCCTATCTTTGCCGCCGTCTGGGCGGTAATAATACCGGCGGCTCCAAGCCGTTGTTCTTTCAGGACCTTCTCAAGCTGTTCCCTTTCAATAACCGAATATTTATTGGATTTTGCAAGGGCTGTAACCAGCATATCCGCCATACCCTTGCCGGGACTGCGCCAGCCCGCATGCTGGCCTTGCGCTTTATCTTCAAAGTCCATTACCGCTATTCTTTTTTTGTTACCCGCAAGAGCGGGAGATACTGCTACCGCCAACGCTATTAACATCATTACAAGTTTCTTCATAAAACCCCCTTTAAAATAAAATTCGAAGCATTAAATTCGAAACTCGAAACAAAACTGACAAAATACAAATTCTAAACAAAAAAACGAGATTCAGCTGCTTCTTTTTTCTCTTTTTCTTTTTCGAATTTGCACTTTTCAGTAATTTATTTTTTCGGTTCTTAAAGTTTTTTTGTCGGAGTTAAATTTTTTATCTCTTAATATATTTTCTTTAGCTCTTCTATTTCTTCTCTTCTTTTGTTTTTTTATTTTATACGCCAGTTTCGACTCCGCCGAAAGCTTTCCCAGTATCTTTGCCTCAATTTTACTTACAAGTATCTTTCTGGCAAAATATCTGTTCTTTGCCTGAAACCTTTCCTTCTGGCATTTTACTTCTATTCCTGTCGGAATGTGCTTCAGGTAAACACAGGTCTCCACTTTGTTCACATTCTGCCCGCCCGGGCCTCCCGAACGGAGAAATTTTTCTGAAAGATCGCTTTCTTTAATCCCAAATTTAGCCATTCTGGCTTCTAAAGCGTTTCTTTTTTCCAGGCTTACTCCAAAATCACTCATCATTTTATCCGATGTTTTTTATGACGTTAGGCCAAAGAAAACCGCTCAGAACTCGTGAGCTCGCGGAACTGCCCTGCACCATTACGGTACAGGGTGGTAAATTTAGCATGAATAATCTAAAAACTTCCTATCGTCAAAACTCCGTGCATAAGCTCTGAGAGGTTCATTCTTTAACCTTTTTATTACGTTTATTATATCAAAATTCCGAATAAAGGAACAACTTATATGTATGTCCCGGAGCCGGCGTAAATTTTCAACAAAGAACGGATATTCTATTATTCAATGAGTTTAAAAAAGGCGTTCGGATGTAATTGGACAGTTAATTTGTAATTGTTTTTACCGCCTCTTCAGCCGCTTCCGCTACCCCAGAATCGGCATCTTTCATTCCTTCATATAATAAAGGCAGATACAGTTTATCGCCGAGATTTTCAAAACCTTCCATTGCGGCCTCTCTTGTTAACGGGTTCCAATCCCCGGCCGCAGTTAAAAGCACCGGAACAGCTGCTTTTTCTTTGAGTTTTCCAAGCGCCCGGATCTCTATAGGGCGCAGGTTAAACCTGAAATCCTGCTTTTTTATTATTTTTAATATATCCGCAGAAACCTCTTTCATTATTTTATTTCCGTCTTTTACCGAGACTTCGTAGACTTTTTGTGCCGAGTCCGTACCCATTGCTCTCGCGTAGGCTGTAAGCGCAGCAACCTTGAGGAGCCGGTCTCTGCCGTTAATATTTTTTTCTAAAATCTCCGCGAGTTTTATCTTATCATTTTTATAATAATTCATTAATAAATAGCCGAGAGCCCTTATCGCGGTGAATTTTACTTCTTTTGAAGAAGTTTCAGACAGAACCAGGGCTACTTCCCCCGCTCCTTCCGCATAGAAAACATTTGAAACAGCCTGAATAGCTCTTCTTTTAATATCCTCATCGGAATCCTTTACTGCTTCCAGTAAGGCAGGAAACGTTTTAGGGTTATTCAGCCTTTCAAGAGCGCAGACAGCGTACCATCTGACCTTTTTTTCGGGGTCTTTTAATCTTTCCACCGCCTTTAAAGCTGCTTTTTCAGTGCCGATTTTACCGAAAAGTTTTACCGCATTGCATCTGATACCGGCATCCCCGCTTTCCAGGTCCTTAGCCATTCCTGCGACATCATAGGCTTTTTCTCCCAAACCGGCAAGCCCTAAAGCTCCGCCAATTCTGGCTTCTACTTCCGTATCCCCGGCCATCCATTTCAACGGATCTCTCGCCTCCAGGGCCTTCAGCTTTCCAAGAGAGATAGCGGCATACATTCTGACAAACTTGTCCTTATCCCGAAGCGCCTTCAGTAAAAGCTTTATAACTTCCTTATTTCCCATCCCGGGCCTGCCAAGATTAATAGCCGCTTCGGCCTTTACAGTTTCATCCGCATCATTTAAAAGACCGGTTATTGCCTGTTTTTCTTCCTTCCCTCTGATTCCAATAAGCGCTTGAAGCGCCTGTATTCTTACATGTTTATCCTTGTCTTTAACAGCATCCAGAATACTTACCGGAGTTACAAACCTGCTGGCTCCTGAAACCACTGTCATATTTCCTCTTGTAAGCTGCGTCTTTTCCGTTCTTCCCTTTACTTCTACGTTTCCTTCAATTACACTGATAATAGTTCTGTATTTCATTGCCAAGACTATAAAACAAGTGCCCAGCACCCTGACTTCCCCGCTCTCCGTCTTGATAGTAAATTTCTGGCCAGGGTACTTTCTGATTTCAGCTTTCATTTCCCCGGAAAGCGAACATCTTTTTTCGTTCCGTCTATACGCATCTATTACCAATCTGGACCCTTTTGTAAGTTTTATCCTGCTCCCGTCGCTCAACAAAAGTTCAAGGTCGGAACTCCCTGCATATATTTCCTCTCCTGTCTTTACTGCGAACACCGGACCTTCCTCAGAGACAAGCTTATCTCCTATCTCTTTTCCCTGCCCGACAAGGACAGGAAGAGACAAATAATAGGCCAGCGCCAGAATTATTATTAAGGCAAGCGCGGTAAAACCGGCAAAGGCCGGCCTTATAAATGAAAACAGGAAGGATTTGCTTTTTCTGGTTTCCTTATCGGTAATCGCCGATATTACTTTATCTTCAAAATTTTCATCAGCAGGAGGAACTGTCCACTTTGAAAGAATTTCATTCATTTTTTCATATTCCCTGAAATACCAGGAGCAATCCGGACATTCCTGAAGGTGCTTTTCCGTATTTTCATATGCCTGCTTTGAAAGAGCTTTTTCAAAGTACCCTTGAATATTTTCCCTTATTTTTTCACACTGTTTTTCCATGATCCTCTTTCAAATACGGCCAGAGTAAATCTTTTAATTTTATCTTGGCGCGGTTTATTTTTGATTTCACAATACCCGAAGGCACATTCATAAGCTCGGATATTTCTTCATAGGAAAATCCTTCATACTCTCTTAAAATTAAGATCATTCGCTGATCATCCGGGAGGGTTTCAATGCACTTTTCCACTCTTTGTTTCAGTTCGCCGGCAAGAGCTTCACTTTCAGAATCTTCCCGCGCCGGAAAAATATTTTTTTCCGCCGGATCCAATTGAAGCCGTTTAATCCTTAGTTCATTAAAGCAATAATTTCGGACAATGGTAAAGACACAAACGGAAAACTTTATCCCTTTATCCGCATCATACTTTTTTATGAAACCATAAAGACGTATAAAGATTTCCCGGGCAAAGCTCTCAACTTCCTCGGAATACTTTCCGCCTAAAAATCTGTAAATAACGGAAAAAATAAAACCGCGGTAATACTGAATAACCCGGCGGTAGGATTCCACGTCGTTTTTCCTGCATTTTATTAATATTTCATTGCTGATATCTTCCATTAGTAAATATAATACAATATTTTTCCTGTTAAGTAAACCACGTTAAAAAAACAAAAAATCCGGCACCCTGTAAACGGCGCCGGGAAGGAGGATATTCCTTATTTGCTCTGTACTTGCCTACATAATCGAAAGTATCTTTTCTTTCAGAGAAAAGTACTCTTTGCTCATCCCGTAAAGAAGCGCTTTGAGCTGTACATCTTCCATTTTTACTTTTAATTTTAATTCTTTTAAGTTCTTTACTTTGTTTATCACGGAAAGAATCATTTTTTCTTTGGCTGTATCCGGATTACGGCTGTCCTTCAAAACCCGGCTGTGATAGGCCGCCACTTTTGCGGCAATACCGGTAAATATTTCTTTATACTCCGCCTGGCACCGGATATTTACCGAGGTTTTCGTTTCCGTACCGGAGTTTCTCACGAATATTATCCCTATTACGGCCCCTCTCAGGGTGACGCTCATATTAAGCATATCCGGCTCGTCTTTAAATATTTTTTCCTCTATTTTGCCGTTAAAACAATATTTCTTTGCAAGTTTTTTAAATTCAATATTTATCAGTTTTCTATCCATATCTAACACTTTACTTCCACGCTGGAACAGCTTTTTATCAACCAGGTAGGTATAATAAGTCTTTTTCACGCCTTCTTCAAACGGATGGCAAATTTCATCCATACTGACTTTATTCTTAAGTAAACAGGAAAGGCAAAGCAGGCCGACAAATATACCGTTACCGGTATAGACATTCTTGCCTGCGATTTTTACAGGAACTATACTATGCCCCGATTCTTCAGCGCCTACGACCATTGTCTCGCCTTTTTTCAGCCCCTGTACGACCCATTTGTCCCCGACACAAACGATCCTGGTTTTAATTCCGATATCTTTTTCGACGGCAAAATTTGTCATGATATCGCTTTCCACGGTATTGATAAATACGGGATTAACCCGCTTTTTCTCCCGCATAATATACTTTACCAGAAGATAACTTATCTTATCTCCGCCGATAACGTGCACGGCTCCTTCCCCTGTGTTATTTGCAAGGAGGTACGCCCTGTCCGCATCACCGTCGAGCACCAGACCAAAAAGATGTTTTTCTTTTATCATTTTCTGTATAACAGCAGGAAAGGATCTCGTATTTTTTCCTTTTCCGTATGCATAGGCCTCGACACCCTCAAGGAGCGCAACACCGCCTCCCTGATTGATATTTGACCCGGTGGGTTTATCGTTAACAGCGGTAACTTTAAGTCTGAGCTTCCGGAATACTTCTTTTCCGGGAAAAACACCGGCTCCGTTGGCGGGGTCAAAAAGGATTTTAAAGTTCTTTAACAGTTTTTTATCCGGGATGTTGTTTATAATCGATGCTGCGAAAAATTTTTTAACTTTTGCGGCTTCATCAATATATTTACCTGTTGCCGGCTCCCTCAGATTTAAATTCTTATACAGGAAAGCCGTAATGGAATAATCCCCGCAGGAGTCCTCGGGAAGGACTTTTAAACCGTTAACAAAAAACTTCACGCCGTTCTGGTTGGACGGATTGTGAGAGGCGGTTAAATCCACGCCCGCTTTGATGCCGGCTTTTGCCATGTAAAGAGGTATGGCAGGTGTGGGTATAACCCCGCCATAAACCACAGTAAGCTCCGCCTTTTTTATACCGGAGAAGACCGCCGAGAGAAATGGCTTGCCCGGATAAAAGTCACGCCCGTCATCACCCGCCAGAACTTTATCCCCTTTTTTCAACGTCCCGTTCAATATAAGGAGTTCACAGAAGGAATAAACCGTGGTCTCAAGAAGCGAAGGAGTAAATTGGGAATTTTGTGAGAACCTTTGAATAAAATTTTTGTCTGCTTCATCCGGAAAAATATCTACAACCCCCCGTATTCCGTCAGTTCCAAATATCCTGGCCCGGCTTGCAAGCACCAGCCGTGTCTTATCCTTAATTACGCCTTTATTTTCCTTGATTTTAGAAATGTCAATTACGCACTTATTTAATTTTTTAAAAACCGGATAATCAAGTATTTCCGCAACAGTCTTATCAAGTTCTCCCAACATATTATTGGAGTACCAGCTGTCAATAAAGTAGACCTGCCGGCGTTTTAATTCCAGGAGCTTATCCGATATACGCATCAACTTCTGCCTCTTTTTTTCCTTTTACGTCTGATAAACGGAGAGTATTTCCAAAAATAGTTTTTCCGTTCACGAACAAACGATTTACGCCCCTGTTATGACCGCAAGGGTTATGAATCTTTACATTAAAATATATTCCCCTGAAATATCTTCGGACAAAACATTCCCTCCATTTTCCGGGAATTACGGGATCTATTAAAAGCTTATCAAAGTTTCCCCGGACTCCCAGCATATAATCGGTGGTATTTTCAAACATCCAGGCCGCGGTACCGGTCAGCCAGGAATACATCGTTTCCCCGGCTAGAACACTTTCCGGCCCGTGGAAGCAATTCGCAAAGACATAGGGTTCGGCTGCAGTTTCATCGGGATCGGCAAAGTACGGATGTATTCTTCTAAACGCGTCAAAAGCAGCGTCGCCTCTCCCTTCCAGTAAATCAGCGCGAATTTTAAAGGCCACAGCATGACAGTAAACACCGCCATTTTCTGCAAAGCCCGGTTCATTAACGGTAGTCCTGCCGATATATGGTTTATAATACGTAAACGGAGGATACACCGTCCTCGGGCCAAATTTTGTACCCAGAAGAGTTTCATACAAATTAAATATTATTTTCTTCTGTTCTTCCGAAGCAATTCCTGCGTGAATAGCCCAGGTATTGGAATTTATAAATATTTTGCCTTTATCTTCGCCGGGCACTCCTATCGGCCTTCCTGAATCATGAAAAGCCCTGGTAAACCATGACCCGTTCCAGGCATGCTTCTGAATGTTTTTTTCCATTTCTTTTGACCATTTTTCGAAAAGAAGAACATCAGCTTTTCTTCCGAATAACCTTGCGACCTCCCTCATATCCTTGCAAGCGACAATGAAGGATTCAGAAAGCATAACACTCTCGCCCTTGCCCCCTCTTCCGATATGAGAAAGGGCATCGTTCCAATCCCCGGCGCCGATCAGAGTCAGGCCGTGTCCGCCCCTCTCTTTATGGAGTATTTCCACTGAACGCTTAGCATGTTCATAAACCGTTCCCCAGCCCCCGTCAAGATATTTGACTTTGCTCTTAAGAAAACCGAGTTTTCCTGTTTCTTTTATATATTTGTGAACCGCATAAGATATCCATACGGGGCTGTCTTTATAATCTCTTTCATCCAATTTGCCGTTTGGCATAAATTGCCTGACGGCATTTCCTTTTTTATACTGGTATTTTAGCGCTAATAAAATCGCATTTTTAGCCAGGCCGGATTCTATAGTCGCAAGCCCCCGGGCATCCTGCAAAATATCCCGGTACCCGTAAAGGAATCCTCTCTGCCACCTGCTAACCTGCAGGAGCTGGTTCTTTAACCATACATTAACAAGATTGTTAAAATCCGCATCCGGCGTAGAAACCATAACTTTTTCTTCAATGCTTTTTATATACGCCTGCGTCTTATTAAATTCCCTCTCAACATCCTTTTCTTTTTTGATGTTTTTAAACACCTGGGCGCGCGCTTTTTTATCTCCATGTCCGACTATGATGTCAAACCGCTTTTCTTCTCCGGGTTTTAATTCAAAATCATACTGAAGAACCGCGCAGATTTCCTCTGTTGCCGCAATACTATTCGTGCAGGCTCCTTTTTTTAACACCTCAGGCGCTGAAAAAGTACCGATCGGGCCCAGAAAGGATTTTCTTCTGCAGTCAAAACCTTTTGCTTTCTTAAGCCCTTTCATAAAACCGCTTATCTCAAGACCGAGCTTGGAAGGATGTTTCAAGCGCCCGATTACAGCCTGCTCTTTTTTGTCAAAACTGCCGAACGAATACCAGCCATAAGCATCCCACGCGCCGAGTTCATCAATCAGCAGCCATTCCGTGAAAGGAAAAGCGCTTAACTTCCTTTTTTTATTCCCCGTGTTTTTTACCTTGAAAGTCCAGATTTCAACGGGTTCTTCTTTCGGTACAAATATTCTCGTGGACATTTCTATTTTTGAATATTTAGTTTCAAGAACAGAATAATTGATCCCGACTCTGCATTTAAAACTTTGATTCTTTTTCTGGATCGGATCCCAATTGGCATTCCAGTAGTCCCCGGTCTCTCGGTCTCTCATATAAATATATTTGCCCGGCCGATAATCCCTTCCCCGCTCGGTAACCTTGATTTCGCTCGGAAGCCCGTAAACTGAATAACCGTTGAAAGTCTGGGTCAGGCAAACCCCGTATCTCTCATTTGAAATATAATTAAGCCACGGACGCGGAGTATCCGGCCTGGTTATCACATATTCCCTGCCCCCGGCGCTAAAAAATCCGTATTTTCCCATATATTTTCCTCACACAAAAGATATTTTCTTTTTGATTTAGTATTTTACCATAAAAGCTGCAAGTTTTTTTCCTCCGGCATCCCGTATCCGGCGCCGGATTCTTAGAAAGCCACCGCTTAATCTCCTTAAACCCCGTATAACCGCCGATCAAAAGCCGCGCTTTGAACTTTTTCAGTTGTGTTGGATTGCAAGTTCTCCTCCGAATTATATGTTTTGTTAAGTTCTTGCCCTCTGCCATCCTCGAGTGTTCTCATAGAGGATCCAGTGTCTTTGATTTTTCTTCGAACTTTAAATGTTAAATGCTTTTTATTGGTCGCTGTCCCTAATTTAAAAGCAGCCATGAAAGCAAGGGAATATATTTGATGATCTTTTTTGCCTTCCGTTCTTCAGCCGCAAAATCCCAAGTCAAAACCGTTATATCGCCGCATTTAAGTTCTTCAGATGCTTTCAGCAGAGCTTTTTCCTCTCTCTCTTTTGTTTTATACCCTGAAACATCGTAAGAACATTGTATTAATGCTTCCGTCTTGCTATTATTCCTTAAAACAAAATCAACCTCGGTATTATCGGAATTCTTATAATAAAATAAATTTTTTTTAGGCACATATCCGCGCCTCATTAATTCCACAAACACCAGATTCTCCATCAATTTTCCCCTGTCAGATGAAAATTTGAATGCTTTTGCTTTTACAAAACCATTATCCAGAAAATATAATTTCTTTTTCGAGTTTATCTGCTCTTTTACTTTATAAGAAAACCGGTTTAAGGAAAATATCAGAAATGCCTCTTCAAGGTATCTCATATATTTTAAAACCGTAGTTTTGCTCCTGAAACCAAAATTTTCTTTTATTCCCGTGTAGGAATATTCAGCGCATTGATTTGATAAAAGATAATATGCCAGCTTGAGAAGATTGTCCGATTTTCTTATTTTATATCTTTTTACTATATCCTTCAGAAGTATGGCATCAAAAAGCGTCTCAAGATATTTGCCGGGGTCTATTTTATTGACAACAACTTCAGGAAATCCGCCGTCTTTCATATACGAATCAAGGGTACTTAAGATCCTGCCCTTATGATCAGGCAGATTCATCTTTTCAACTCCGGCATCCATATTCAAAGCAAGAAGGCATTCTTTAAAACTAAAAGGCAGCATTTCAACGGGAATATACCGGCCTGTAAGCGTACTCGCGAGCTCTCCTGATAAGAGTTTTGAATTTGAACCGGTCAAAACAAGATTATATCCTCTCCGCTGAAGTTTATTTACAAAAAGTTCCCAGTCTTTTAAATTCTGTACTTCATCAAAAAGAAAATATTTTGCTTTCGGATATACTTCGCTCAACGACTTAACGATCTCATCGGTGTTACTTATCTGCAGAAGAGAGTCATCATCAAAATTAATATAACCGAAGTCCCTGCCTTTAAGCAGAAGAAAACAAAAAACCGATTTTCCGGTCCTTCTCGCGCCGATAATAACTTTTATGAGATTGGAATCAAGAAGTTTGACGGCATCTGGAACATCTTCTCTTTCTACAAACGGTTTTTTCAGGTAATCATCCCGTTCCGCCTTATGCTGCAGCAGTATTTCTTTGATCATTAACATTCTCCTAATGGACATATGTTCCTATATTTGTCCATTACGATGAGTATACTATTATTTATAGTTTTTGTCAATTATTTGTTGTTTATGCCATAATCCTCATATTGCAGAAATTCCTCAAGAAAATAAGATCAAATAACATTGAAACCCGGTATGGCTCTATTCCAAGCACAATAGCGCTCTAATTCCCGCTAAAATTTTCCATAAGTTATATTTTAATGGACATGCACCGCCTTTGGGGCTGTCCCCGACTTTCTTTTTTTAATTGGTCGCTTCTAATTTATGATTCTGATTTATATATATATATATACGCAATATATGGTAAAATGTCTGTACTTATTTAAAACTTCTTCCGCCAGTCATATAGGGCGGATCTCTCGATGATCCGCCTTAAATAATTGGCGGATCTCTCGATGATCCGCCTTAAATAATTGGCGGATCTTTTGATGAGATTTCTCAACGGAGAAAAAAGGTAAAAGTGGAATTACTGACCAGAGAACAGTTTGAAAAGGAAGAATACCGCTTTCTTGCCCCCTATGCGATGAAAAGCGGGGATTCTAAAGGAAGGGAATATCCTGAACCGGAGCACGATCTGCGTTCGGCTTTTCAAAGAGACAGGGACAGGATAGTCCATTGTAACGCTTTCCGCCGCCTGGAATATAAAACCCAGGTATTTGTTATTCATGAAGGAGATTATTACAGAACCCGCCTGACCCATACCATTGAAGTATCCCAGATAGCGCGTTCCCTCGCCCGAAATCTCAGATTAAACGAGGATCTTACGGAAGCAGTTGCGCTGGCTCACGATCTCGGACATACACCTTTTGGGCATTCGGGAGAAGAAGTCTTAAACAGATTGATGAAAAATCACGGGAAATTCGAACACAACCAGCAAAGTTTAAGAATCGTGACAAAACTGGAAAAGCGCTATCCTGATTTTCCCGGTTTAAACCTCACTTTTGAAGTCAGAGACGGACTGGACAAACATAAATCAGATTATGACGCCCCTTCCTCAAAAGGAACTACAACAACACTGGAAGCCCAGATAGTAAATCTGTCCGACGAAATTGCCTATCATACCCATGATCTTGACGACGGAATAAAATCAAAGCTGATAAATATTGATAATTTGAGCAAGGTTAAAATCTGTAAAGAACTATTGGATAAAATAAAGACAAAAGAAGATGAACTTAGAAGGTACGGACTGGTTAAACTGCTGATTAACTGTTTTTGCAAGGATCTTATCGCTCAAACCTTGATAAATATAAAAAAGTGCAATATCAGAAGTATTTCCGATGTGGAAAAATCCAAGACCAAAATTGTTTCTTTTTCCCGTGAAATGAATAAAAAAAAGAGAGAACTAAGGGATTTCCTTTTTACAAATCTGTATAAACATGACCGGGTGGTCAGAATGGAAGTAAAACACCAGAATATTCTTGAACAACTATTTAAGAAGTATGTCAAATTTTTTGAACACAACCCTTCAAAAGGAAAATACAGCATGCTGCCTCTGGAAATCAGGAATAAAGTATCCCAAGATTCCGGAAAATACAGGGTAATTTGCGATCATATCGCGAATATGACCGACAGGTACGCTTTAGATGAACATAAAAAACTTTTTGACGCTTCGGAGAAAGTCTGAAATGCAAGTACAAAGTACGAGATACAAAGCACAAAGTTTTATGACGTTAGGCCCAAGAAAACAGCTCAGAGCTCGTGAGCTCGTGGAACATGCCCTGCACCCTTGCGGTACAGGGTGGTAAATTTGGCAGGAATAATAAACAAGTTTGTTGCACCTTAATTTAAGACGTTATGGACATTATAGACCTTACGGACTTTTGGACTATTTTAAAGGAGTTATTATGTTAGCAAAAACAACTTTAGAGGTAACGGCAGAAGCCGGAGCAAGCGCCGGACTGATCGGAAAAATAATCGGGGTCCTGGCAGGATTTATTATTTCGGCTATTTCTACAATGGGCTATGCGGGTATTGTTCTTATGATGGCTATTGAATCGGCCTGCAT
>JAZDIO010000127.1:0-11149 GCA_043804965.1 Candidatus Firestoneibacteriota bacterium
CTATGTGCATGTCTATTACTCGGCTCTTCCGGCGCTGTTTTATAAAATATTTTATGGTATTCCCTATGTGATAACAGAGCATTCAACGGCTTTTATCCGAGGGGATCTCAGTTTTCTTGATAAATTAAAAGTGAAATTGTATTATTTGTTCTGCTCCGCTAACCTGCCGGTAAGTGCTGATTTGGGGGAAAAAATTAAAGAGTTGGGAGTAAAAAAGCCTTACAAGGTTATTCCCAACGTTTATGATCCCCTGATTTTTTTCCCCGGCAAGGAAAAAGAAAAGCCGGCAATAATAAATATGGTTTTCGTCGGCAATCTGGTAGAGCAGAAAGGTTTAAAGTACTTACTTCCGGCTCTTGAAAATTTAAAACGCCGGGATTTTTTTCTTAACGTGATAGGAGACGGTCCGCTTAAAGAAGATTTGATATCTTTTGCCGGAAAACTCGGGGTTGCCTCCAATATTAATTTTCCGGGCAGAAAAACCAAACCGGAAATAGCTGAAATAATGAGAGCGTCTGATTTTTTTGTGCTTCCGAGTCTAGCGGAAAATCTCCCCTGTGTGATTATTGAGGCTTTTGCCTGCGGCCTTCCCGTTCTGGCAAGCGATGTGGGCGGAATTCCGGAAATAGTAAATAAAGATAACGGCCTGGTGTTTAAATCAGGAGATACTGCCGCTTTGACCGCGGCCTTGGATCTTTTTATGGCTGAGCACAGGCGGTATGATAAACAAAAAATAGCGGCATATGCTCTTTCTAACTTCAGTTATACTGCTGTTGGAAAAAAATTGTCTGAAATATTTGAAAAAATCACCGCCGGAGGAAATAAACCATGAAGCTTTGCTTTCTCGGGGATTCGAACAGTGTCCATACCGTAAGGGTTGCGGCATACTTTGCCGAAAGAGGTCATGAGGTCAGCCTGATAGGTTTCAATGCTCCGAAAATAAAAAAAGTAAAGTATTACCCGTTAAAAAAGCTTTTCAGCTTTATGGATTTGAATTATTTGGCTAATATTCCGCTTTTGAATAAATATTTGGCGCAAATAAAACCCGAGGTATTACACGCTCACTATGTGACAAGTTACGGATTTATGGCTGCGTGTTCCGGTTTTCAACCTGTAGTTCTTTCCTGCTGGGGTTCGGATATTCTTGTTACGCCCAAAAAAAATATTTTTCTTAAACTGTTAACCCGGTACATTTTGAGAAAGGTTGATTATTTAACATTTGATTCGGACCCTGTAAGAACTGTGATTAGAAAAATTGCAGGGGGGCGTCTTAGGGCAAGATTAATAGTGTTTGGCGTTGAAAGCAGTTTCCTGAAACTGAAAAGACCCGGGAGAGGAAAAAATAGAATAATAATCAGCGTGCGGAGTTTAGAGCCGTTGTATAATATAGATAAAATAATAAAAGCGTTTAATTTGGTGAAAGATAAAATAAAAAATGTCAGATTGATAGTTGTTGGAGAGGGAACCTTAAAGAAAGATTTACAGCTTCTTTCGGATTCCTTAAAATTGAAAAAGTATGTGAGTTTTCTTGGCAGTCAACCCCGGTATAAATTAGCTGAAATACTTTCCCTGTCGGATATTTTCGTTGCGGTTCCGGAATCTGATGCAACTTCTATTTCATTGATAGAAGCGATGGCTGTAGGAGTTGTTCCTGTCGTGAGCAATATAGACTCGAAGACATATTTAATCAAAGACGGTGTCAATGGCTATACTTTGGAAGTCGGGCATACTGCTTTGAGTCCGATAACTCCCGAAGGTATTGCCGCGAAAATAATAGAAGCTTTGAAGAATGAAAAACAAAATGATTTTATTATTAGTACGAATAAAATACTGGTAGAAAAATTTTATCTCTTTGATAAGAACATGGGGCAACTTGAAAAAATATATAAAGATTTAAAGCAGGAGCTGCAATGAGATTTGCGCAGGGAGCTTTATATACTCTGGGAACGAGGGTTGCATTGGCGGCCGCTGCGCTTTTTACCGGAATAATTATTGCTCAAGTGCTTGAACCGCAGGGGAGAGGGGCTTATTCTCTGGCTGTCCTTGTTCCTGTGATGCTTTATCTTACAGGTAATTTAGGGATTGGTATTTCTAATGTTTATTTTGCAAGTAAAAAAAAACAATGATCTTGCCGCTTTGGCGGGGAACTCGATTATATTCTCTTTACTGGCAACTTTTTTACTGCTCTTAGTGTTTGCTCTTTTTTACGGGTATTTTGAGCCGTTCTTGCGCGGTGTGAGTAAATCGGCGATTATTCTGGCAGTTTCTATTTTGCCTTTTTACTTTATATATAATTTTTTGCAGAACTTGCTTCTTGGAATGAAGAAAGTAACGGAATATAATATTTTACGGCTGATAGAAGGTTTTTCTCTTCTGCTTCTTTTGATTATTGCTTTCTTTCTGGTCAGGAAAAGCGTTCCTGCCGCAATAGTTTGCTGGTGGCTTTCTATATTTATACCTGCGATTATTTCTATAATTCTTGTAAGAAAAGCTTCCGGGATAAAGTTTTCTTTTAATAAACCGCTCTTTCAAAAGTCCCTTTCTTTTGGAATTAGAGGATATGCTGCAAATCTTACACAATTTTTTAATTACAGGTTGGATGCTTTTTTGGTTAATTTGTTTATGGATGTTGTAAATGTCGGTTTTTACTCCGTCGCGGTAAGTCTTGCGGAAGTGCTTTGGTTTATCCCGGGTTCTGTCGCCACGGTGCTTTTACCAAAATCTTCGGCTTCCGATGAAAAAGAAAATAACAGGTTCACTCCTTTGGTGCTGAAAGCAACTTTTATTATAACGCTGCTTTTTGCGGCCGTATTGTTTATCGGCGGAAGTTTCTTTATAAAACTTTTATATACTGAAAAATTCCTGCCGGCTTTATCAGCTTTACTGATACTTATTCCGGGCACTCTGATATTTTCTATACAGACTGTGCTATCCAGTGATTTGGTCGGAAGAGGAAAGCCCGGGATAAACACGGTTATTTCTTTTATTGGACTGGTCGTGACCCTAGCTTTGGATTTCCTGCTGATTCCAAAATTCGGCATTTCTGGCGCAGCTTGGGCCTCCGTTGCATCGTACGCAACTACCTCGATAATTACATTTGTTGTATTTTTGAAAATTTCAAGATTAAAAATATCTTCCCTGTTTACCTTAAGTAAAGAAGAGTGCGGTTTTTATAAAAAGCTGGCAGGTGGAAAATGAGAAAAGTGCTGATTATTGCATACTTTTTTCCTCCCCTTGGGGGCGCAGGAGTACAGCGGACCTTAAAATTCGTGAAATATCTTCCTTTTGAAGGATTTGAACCGGTTGTACTTACGGTTAAAAACCCTTCTTACGATGCTTTTGATGAAAGGTTGCTGAGTGAAATTGACTCGAAGATTAAAATATTTAAGGCGCATTCTTTTGAACCGGGAAGATTGTACAATATTCTTAAAAAGATTATCCCCTGGAAAAAACCAAAAAGCAGCGGCACAAGCGGTGTTTACCGGCCCGGGTTATTAAACAGGATCTATAATTTTATTTTTATTCCTGACGATAAGATATTCTGGGGCTTTTTTGCATTTCTGAAAGGATTCGGTATTGTCAAGCGTGAAAAAACAGAGATTCTTTATTCAACATCTATGCCGTACTCGTCTCATATCGCCGGCTTGCTGCTAAAAAAATTTACCGGCTTGCCCTGGGTGGCTGATTTCAGGGATCCCTGGGCGAGTAATACCTATGCCAGGCCGTCAACTCGTTTGCACGATCTGATAAATAAAAAACTGGAAAAGCTGGTTGTAAAAAATGCCGATGCTGTTATTTCCGTTACGGCTCCTATTGTGGCGGATTTTAAAAGAAATTATCCGCGTTACAGCCGCAAATTTCATCTTATTACAAACGGTTTTGATCCTGCTGATTTTGAAAATATTGCAAGGAGAGCGGAAAATGAATTCTCCGTAACCCATGTCGGCACTATTTATGGGGAGACAAGAAATCCTTCGGGATTTATAGCAGCGTTTGATGATTTTCTTTCAACAGAGGGTGTTAATCCGGAGCTTTGCCGCGCTGTATTTGCAGGGAATATTGACAGGTTTAATCTGGGAGTTATAGAGGAAAAGAAAAATACGCTAAAACACAAAAACTGCCTTGTTCAGCTTCCCTATATTTCCCACGAGGAGTGCGTTAAACTCCTGTATTCTTCTTCGGTGCTGCTTTTAATTGAGGGGGAAGCCAAATCTTTAACCGGAAAGATATTTGAATATCTTGCTTCGGGACGGCCAATACTTGCGCTTGCGGCGGAAAACAGCCCTGTATCCCTGCTTATAAGGGAAACTGCATCGGGAGAAGTGGTTGAACTTAACGATATCGCAAAGATCAGGGGGCGCCTGTTAAAGTATTATAAGGACTTCAAGAATAGCGGTTTACCGGGTAATACAAATTCATCTCTTATAGGGAAATTCAGCAGGAAGGAATTAACGAAACAGCTGGCTGAGATATTCAATTCTCTTAAAGGAGGATCTGACGGGTGAAAGTACTTACGATTGTTGGTGCCCGGCCGCAGTTTATAAAAGCAGCTGTGGTTTCAGCCGCGCTGAAAAAAGAAAAAATTAATGAAATTATTATCCATACGGGGCAGCATTATGATTATAATATGTCCGCTCTGTTCTTTAAAGAATTGAAAATACATGCGCCGAAGTATAATCTGGGTATTGGGGCGAGGGATAGAAAGAAAATGATAGCTCAAATGTGTGTCAGGATTGAAAAAAGAATAAAAACAGAAAAGCCTTCCTGCGTGCTTGTGTATGGCGATACGAATTCAACTCTTGCAGGGGCTCTTGCCGCAAAAAAATGCCGAATTCCTGTTGCTCATATAGAAGCCGGGCTTAGAAGCTATAACAATAACATGCCGGAAGAAATAAACAGGATTGCAACGGATAAGATATCGGATTTATTGTTCTGCCCTACAAAGACTGCCGTTAAAAACCTGAAAAAAGAAGGAAAGAAAGAAGAAGTTAAACTTACAGGCGATGTCATGTATGATGCGCTGTTGACGTTTTTACCTGTTGCTCAAAGAAGATCGAAGGTCTTGCGGAAACTTAGGTTGAAAAAAGGGTCGTATTTTCTGGTTACATTGCACAGGGCGGAGAACACTAACAGTAAAAGACTTATGACCTCAATATTTAGAGCGCTTTTTAAATTAGCGGAGTATAAAAAAGTCATTTTGCCTCTTCACCCCAGGACAAAAAAATATTTAGTTTCGTATGGTTTATTGGAAGAAGCTTTAAAGAAAATACAGATTATAGATCCTGTTGGTTATCTGGACAACCTGTTGCTTATGAAAAATGCGGCTAAGATATGCACTGATTCCGGGGGTATGCAGAAAGAAGCTTACCTGCTTAAAGTACCGTGTCTTACTTTGAGAGGGGAGACTGAATGGGTGGAGACCGTAAAATCAGGATGGAATGTTATCACAGGCGCAGATTCAAGAAAAATATTTAAAGAAGGGGTGGGCTTGAAACGAAAATTGATTCATCCGGATCTATACGGCGATGGAAAGGCCTCTTTGAAAATAGTTAAATTATTAAAGGAGAAATACGCTTGAAACTGGTTTTTCTTACTCAATATTTTCCGCCGGAGATAGGGGCTCCGCAGGCGCGGCTTTTTGAATTGGCGCGCGGCCTTAAAAACAAAGGCCATGAGGTGACGATTGTTACTGCATTTCCTAATTATCCGGGAGGAAAGATACTTTTCGGGTACAAGCTTCGGCCTTTTATGGAGGAGGATATGGAGGGGTTAAAAGTTATTCGAACCTGGATATATCCTTCCCATGGCAGAAGCTTTATCAGGCGGCTGTTGAATTATTTCTCTTTTGTATTTTCGTCAATGTTCTTTGGTATTTTTAAACTTGGAAAACACGACGTCCTTATCTGCGAGACGCCGCCTCTTTTTCTCGGTATTTCCGCGTATATCCTTTCGCGGTTAAAGGGCTCAAAGATGTACCTCTATGTTTCAGACCTCTGGCCGGCTTCAGCTGTTGTCCTCGGTATGCTTAAAAGTAAGATGCTGATTCGAGTGTCTGAACGGCTCGAACGTTTTCTGTATCGTAAGTCAAAGAAGATAATTGCAGTGACTAAAGGCATAAAAGAAATAATTGAAGAAGACAGCGCTCTGAAGGATAAAGTATTTGTAGTTACTAACGGAGCTGATACGGCATTTTTCACGCCGTCGGATAAAATGGCCGCAAGAAAATTTGCCGGATTGCCCGGGGACAAATTTATAGTCATGTACTCCGGTAATCATGGGCTAGCGCAGGGACTTTCTACCGTCTTAAAATGCGCGAAGAAGACCGCAGCCGATAAAAACATCCTGTATGTTTTCGCGGGAGACGGGGTGGAGAAACCTGTTCTGATAGCTGAGAAAGAACGGGAAAGACTGAATAATGTCGCATTTCTTAAGAGTTTCAAGAAGAAAGAAATGCCCCTAGTTCTTTCCGGCGCAGATGCGGCTGTAATACCGCTTAAAAATATCAAGCTCTTTGAGAAAGCCCTGCCTTCAAAGATGTTCGAAATTATGTCTATGGGTATTCCTGTAATATTGGGCGTTAAGGGCGAGGCCGCAGAACTGATTAAAGAGGGGGATTGCGGAATAAATATAGCTCCGGAGGATGAAAATAGCATGGAAAAAGCTGTTCTTGAACTATATAATAGTAAAGAATTAAGAGAGCGGTTTGGTAAAAACGGAAGAGAATATGTTAATTTACATTTTTCCCGGGAAAAAATAATTAATAGATTCGAGGGGTTATTGTAATGGAACAGTCAATGAATCAGGAATTTGGTTATTCTGCAGCGACGGGCCGGAAATTTGTTTTTAAACCTCACTTGTTGTACTATCTGGTGTTTATCGGTATTGCAATTCTATATATGCTGACGCTTGCTACGACGATTACTGCTACGGGAGACAGCTCTGAAGCAGTGGTCGCGCCCTATGTGCTGGGAGTAGCTCACCCTCCGGGTTATCCTCTCTTTACTATGATAGGACATTTGTTTACCTATTTGCCCCTGTTTAATATTGCCTATAGGATTAATATCCTCTCGATGTTCTTTTCACTGCTTTCGTTTGTGCTGTGTTTTGAAATTCTAAAAAAACTTATCAAAAATAATTTAGTTTCTATTGTCACGGTTTCTTTTCTGGCTGTTACAAAACTTGTATGGGAATACTCTATAGTGGCAGAGGTTTTTGCTTTGAATAATTTTTTTATATTCCTGCTTTTTTTTATAATAATAAAGTGGGAAGAGAGCGCGAATAATAAAATTTTGTATCTTTTCTTCTATATCCTGGGGCTGAGTTTAACGCATCACCAGACGGTCTTGTTTTTGACCCCGGCGTTTGCGTTGTTTTTATATCATAATCGTTTTAAGCTCAGAGGTTTTAACTGGATTATTGCCCTGCTCCTCTTGGTTGTCGGTCTTTTGCCGTATTTGTTCTTGTTTGCAGCCGCGGCAGGAAGGCCTCCGCTTAACTGGGATGATCCTAACACAATCGAGAAATTTGTTCATATGATCAGGAGAGGGGATTATCCGAAACCGTCTGTGAATCCTCTGCATTTTCAGGATATAAAATACGGGCAATATTCTTTATACCTGGCTTCAGCAATACGAAATCTTACACCCCTCGGGCTCTTACTTGGATTTGCCGGTATTTTTACGGGTTTGAAATATATCAGAAAACATTATTGGATGTTTTTAACGGCCTATATTTTCAGCAGCGGAATATTCATATCCTTGATCGGTTATACTCAGGATCATGTCGTTATTAATGTTGTTCAGCGTCTGTATATATTTTCGTTTCTGGTGTTTTCGATTTTCGTCGCAACAGGTATAGTATGGGCCGGGGAAAAAATCAGGGCAAATAAAAATATGGCGGTGCTTATATGCCTGCCTCTGGTTCTTTTACTTGCAGTGTTTAACTATCCGAAAGTCAACAAATCCGATAATCACTTGCTGTATAATTTTACCGGTAATATGCTGAGGAGCTATCCGTCAGGGTCCATACTTATTGTAAGCGGGGATACGCTTTCCATGGGAATAGATTACCATCAGATGGTGGAGAAGCACAGACAGGATGTTATTGTCGTGGATCAGGAAAAGATGACCTACCCCTGGTATTGCGAACAAAAGCGCGAGCAAGAGAAAACGCTGGAGATACCCTTTAAATTGTATGACGGAAGGGCTAACCCGATTTCAGCATTTGTGGAAGCCAACTATGATCGCCATAAAATATACGTAACGGGGCCAAGAGATCAGAGCCTGGATAAAGATTATATTATGATAGGGCAGGGATTGCTCAGGGTTTTGATAAAAATGCCTGTGAATGTAGATCCCAACCGGCTGCCGGCAAGTGTAATCCGTATTGAGGAGAAAAAAGCGGAGAATGACCTCATCTGGAAAAATTTTGAATTAAAAGACGCTGTTATCGGAAGGTATGAACCGAATTCCTTTGAAGCGGAGATTGTTACAATATATTCAAAGGCCAGGTTTAATCAGGGTTGGGCTTATGATTTTAATCATAGATATGATTGGGCTATTAACGAGTATGAAGAAGCTATAAAAATTGATCCGTCATTTCCTTCCCCATATAAAAATCTGGGTATAGTTTACAATAGCGCGTTTGCGAGGAATGATAAAGCAGTCGAATATTGGGAAAAATATCTGTTAATGGCTCCTAATGATCCTGAGTCCAGGTATCTTCAGGAGGAAGTCAGGAAATATAGAATGGGCGCGAATAAAAAGTAAAAGAGGAATATCAAAATGGCTAATATGTATCTTAAGGCAAAAAAACTTGAGCCATATCTTGTAAAACTAAGAAGGGAACTGCATTTGACCCCGGAGCTTGGTTTTAATGAGTATAAGACTTCCGGAATAATTCAAAGAGAGCTGAAGAGTTTGGGAATCCCGTTTAAAGTTATGGCGACAGGCGTGGTCGGGGTTCTTAAAGGAAAAGAAGAGGGAAAGACCATAGCCGTCAGGGCTGACATTGATGCTCTGCCTGTTTCTGAAGAAACAGGGCTTTCTTTTACTTCTAAAAACAAGGGTGTGATGCATGCCTGCGGGCATGACGCGCATACTGTCTGTGTCCTGGGAGCGGCAAAATTGCTTTTGAATATGAAAAACTCCATAAAGGGGAATATTAAATTCATATTTCAACCGGCGGAAGAAATGTCCGACAGGACTAGGGACGGGGCCAAGGAAATTATTAAAGCCGGCGCAATGAGAAATCCAAAACCGGACGCGGTAATAGCTCTTCATGTTGCTGCTCCCGGAGAAGCAGGAAAGATCAGCGTGACTTATGGTCCTGTTTTTGCAAATGCCGATACGTTCGTGATTAAAGTTACAGGCAAGGGAGGACATGGCGCATCCCCTCATGATTCTGTCGACCCTGTTGTTGCCTCCGCGGCTGTTATTTTAAATCTTCAGAGTATAGTAAGCAGAAATATCTCCCCGCTGGAGTCCGCGGTTGTTACTGTTACGATGATAAATGCCGGGGAGGCGCCGAATGTTATTCCGCCATCTGTGAAGATGGAGGGGACTGCGAGGTCTCTGAATGAAAAAACCAGAAAAATCATCAAAACAAGGATGAAGCAAATTGTTAATGAAACTGCAAAAGCCTTTGGAGCAAGAGCAGAGATTGCTTATTTCGAAGGATATCCGGCGTTTTGTAATGATAAGACTATAATAAGTTTAATGGAAAGGGCCGGAGTACGGTTGTTCGGGCGCAAGAACGTGATTCTGGAAAAAAATCCTTCTATGGGAGGGGAAAATTTCTCCTACTTTGCGAAACTTGCACCAGGCGGTTTTATTCGGCTCGGGGTTGGAAACAAAAAAAGAGGAATTACTAATACGCTGCACCATCCGAAATTCACCATAGATGAGGCCTCTCTGCCCGTAGGTGCGTCCGTGCTTGCCGAAACCTGTGTGGAATTTTTAAACAGTTGAAAACAATATTATTTAGTGTGCAGGAAAGTATAAAAATAAAAATGGAGAGACTTCCATTGTCATCTCCAAGTGCTTCTAACGGGGATATGTCGGCTTTGTTTCTATATCTTATAGACTTTATGGACTTTACGAACCTTATGGACGTAGCATTTTAAAGGATATATGAAGTTAAAAGAATATATATTGGCAATTGTTTCAGGACTGCTGCTTGTTATCTCCTTTCCGAGTTTTATTAATATGTCTCTTAACGGCTGGAGCGGATGGTTCGCTTTTATTGGCCTGGTGCCTTTACTTGTTGTTTTGCAGGGGAAAACCAGGAAACAGGCTTTTCTTCTCGGGTGTCTTACGGGATTTGTTTATTTAGGCGGAGCGGTATACTGGCTGAATTTCATGAAAGAGCTTGGAATATTGGCTTTTCCCGCCTGGCTTTTGCTAGGGACGTACTTGTCTCTTTTTGTCGGATTATTCGCCGTGTTGACGGTTACAGCCGGATTAGTTTATGCTCCCTTCATCTGGGCAGGGATGGAGCTGCTGCGCACATATTTGTTATCAGGTTTTCCCTGGGCGCTTCTCGGATACTCTCAGTACAAATTCTTGCCTTTAATTCAGATTGCCGATATTACAGGGGTAGCCGGTGTTTCCTTTGCCCTGGTGCTTTTTAATACCGGCCTTGCGGTCATGTATATATCAAGGAGGGAAAACAACAAAAAAAGATTTCTTCCTGTTATTGCCGGTATTTTTGTTATAATTGTTTTTCTTTTTTACGGATTAATTAAAATGCGTAACTATGAAGGAATAAAAGAAGAACGTGAACACATCTTTACTGTGGTTCAGGGTAATATAAACCAGTCTTCAAAGTGGGACCAAAATTATGCCGATTCGGCTTTTTCTGCTTATGAAAGCCTTTCTTTGAATTCAAAAAGTAATTCTCCGGAAGTTATTATCTGGCCGGAGACCGCTACAGCTATGTATGTGAAATATATGCCGGTATATTGGGCGCGGCTTCAGAACCTGGCAAAAGAGATAAAATCTGATTTATTGGTAGGTTCTCCGGAGGCGGTGCCGGACAGCAGCCTGAATATAAAAGAAGCGTATAATTCAGTATTTCATTTTTCAAAAGACGGGAGATTTGATGAAAGATATGATAAAATCCATCTGGTGCCTTTTGGCGAGTATGTTCC
>JAZDIO010000128.1:0-7868 GCA_043804965.1 Candidatus Firestoneibacteriota bacterium
TAACCTGTAGTTGCTTGATTTATCAAGCATTTTAAGCCTCATAAAATGAGGCAACTACAAAAAATGTCCAAGATGAGGAATTTCTGTAAATCTTAAACGTAAAAAATATTTGGTATATAGGGCAAATTCTGGTAGAATAACAACTGAATAGTAAGTACAAAGTACAATATGATGAGCTATATATTTAACACCTTATATTGTAATTTGTCATTCGTCATTTTCTTCTTAAGGAGCGTATTTTATGAAAAAAGCCCTAAAAATCGTCGGTATAATCTGCGGTATTTTTGTCGCGCTTGTTGTGATCTTAATGCTCGCGGCCTCATTTCTTATTCCCTGGGATAAAGTTAAAGATAAAATAGTTGAGAAAGCTTCAGCAGAACTTAAAAGGGAAGTGAAGATCGAAAAAGTATCCTTTAGCTTGTTTAAAGGTGTAGAGCTTAAAAACTTTTACATAGGCAACGCGGAGGGCTTCACGAAAGGTGCTTTTGTTTCTGCCGAGTCAGCGCTTGCAAAATATGATTTTTGGGCGCTCTTTAAAAAACAGGTTATCCTTACAAAAATCGAACTCGTTAAACCTTACATTCTTGTCGAGAAGAATAAAAAGGGGAGATATAATTTTTCCGATATTATGGAGATGACAGATGCTCCCGAAAAAAATCCTAAGAACGAAGTAAAATCTGCAGCGCCTGTTAAGGTGGACCTTCCGGTGGAACTTTCTGTCTCAAGGTTTGCTATTACCGAAGGTGTTGTTAAATACACGGATCCTTTTTCTTCTCCTGTGATGTTTGTTGAATTCAAGAATATTAATGTCTCGGTGAACGGTCTTTCTCTTGAGAGTGTCAAGCCGTTTTTTGTGAAAGCATCGGCAACTATGGATTATAACAAAATGCCTGTAGACTTTTCCTTCGAAGGAAAAATGGAGCTCAGATTAAAGGAACAGATCTTTAAAGCTAACGGACTCCGTGTCCGCTTACCGGGTGTGGAGCTTAATGCCAATGCCGAGGCGGTAAAATTTATCGATGGTCCTGAGTTTAAACTTGATGCTTCAGTCGTGATGAACGGTGAAAAGGTAAGGAAACTTGCGGGCGGGATAGTCCCTGAAAAAATGAAGGTTTATATTGACGATACCGGCCTGGCCGGTGAGGTCTCGTTTAAACTTAACGCGGCCGGAAGTATGGTAAAAACGCAAAAATCCTATGATATCAAAATGAGCGGTTCGGGCAATGCGGATATCTCGAAAATGGAGATAAAATACAGCACTGTTTTTCTTAAACCGAAAAATCATCCTGTCGTAATGAATTATAAGTTTGACCTGGCCGGAGAAAAGATTGTGTTTGACTCTGAGTTGAAACTTAAAGATTCAGCGCTGAAGACAACGATTAATCTTCTGGGCTTTGAAGCGCCTAAAATAAATGTAAATTTGGACGGGGAAGTCGGCATAGCAGAAGTGTATTCTCTTATCCCTTTAATGGAAGGGTTCTTTGCTGAAGGGAAGGCAAAGCTTGCCGGTAATATGAAAATACCCGTAAAAAAAGATTTCTCTGTGGATTACAAAGGCCTGGTAATTGATATTAAAGGGAAGATAACCGGCTTTGGCACTATGTATACAAAGTTCAAATACGGAATTTCCAAGCTGAATGCAGATTTATCACTTAATGAAAAGATACTGGAATTAAAAAACCTGACCTTCCTGTCCGGCGCATCTCTTTTCAACGGCTATATATCGGCTGCAAACTTCAATATGGAAACCATGACGGAATGGAAGACAAAGTTTACAGGAGACGTTAAATTAGACCTGAAATGCCGGAAATTTCTTATTGATGAAATAATGGACGCGCTGCCGGAAAAGAAGAAAACGTCTGCGCCTGTTTCAACTGCTGCGGTAAAAGGAGCTGCCGGGGCAGCTGCGACTACGGATGCGGATGCGAAAATAGGTTTTACCAATGAGGAGATAAATGAATATCTTGTGTATATTAATCCCGGTCTTAAAGTTGACGGTAGAGTGGAGCTTGAAGAAATAGTTTACAAAAAAGTTAAATTCACGGATATGATATCCCTGATTAAGCTTGCAAATAAGAGTGCCGGCTTGAATAATACTGTCAATGGTTACAGCGGCTCCATTTTAAATACCATGCAAATAGATATGAATGTTCCCGGGCTCGGGTATTCAGTTGCGGCTGACGTGAACGGAATACAATCGGGAGATTTGATTAACGCCTTTATAGACTCTTTCCTTAAACCTGAATTTGCCGCGCATATTAAGGATAAAATCTCGGGATCTGCGATTGCCAGGCTCGCCCTTAAGGGTTCAGGCGCGAATATGAGGGATGTGAAGAAGAACATTAACGGTTCGATGGAGTATAAAATTGTAAACGGTAAATTGCGCAATTGGAAGATACTGGGGGATGCGCTGGCTTCGGTAAAGATAAACAGGACTGAGGAGATTAATTTCAGAGAGTTTGTCGGGAAACACAGGATAGAGAAGCAGAAGGTTACTTTTGAGGAATTCAGAATTGTCTGTGATGACGCCAGATACGGAGTTGCCCCGGCCGGTTATGTTAACTTTGACAAGAATCTTGACAGCCAGATGTTTCTACCTGTAAGAAATGATTTGTCTTCGAGCATATCCGGCGGGTTAGGTGACGCCGGAAAGTTCGGCGCGGATGAAAAGGGGTGGTTTCCCCTTGATGTGGATATCGGAGGCTTTATTACAGCTCCTACTTTTGCGCCCAACCTCGAAAGGGCTCAGAATAATTTAAAAAGAAAAGCGGCAGAGGAACTAAAAAAGAATGAGGGTGAAATAAAGAAAAAGGCCACAGATTTGTTTAAAGGTCTTTTCGGAAAATGAGATAATAATGGAAGAATTAATTAAGCAGGTGCTCAACCTTGATGTGCGGTTGTTTTATTTTCTGAATAGAGGTTTTGTGAATCCTGTTCTTGACTTTCTTATGCCGATTATCACTAATGAAAGATTTATTTTAATTCCGGTAATAATTGCAGCTATTTACTTTATGATAAAGGGAAGCAGATATACCCGTATTGCCTTGCTTTGTATGATCATAGCCGTGCTTTTTGCCGATGCTGTTGCCTATCGCCTGATAAAACCGTTCGTAGGAAGGCTCCGTCCTTGTGATGTGCTTCCAAATGTGCACATTTTAGTGAAAGCCGGGACCTATTCTTTTCCTTCAAATCATGCGGCGAATATGATGGCGCTTGCAGTCGTAACTGTTTTTTTCTATAAAAAATATGCCTGGATAGTCTTTACTATCGCTCTGATTGAAGGATTTTCAAGAATTTACGTGGGTGTGCATTACCCCTTGGATGTCTTTAATGGTTATATATTAGGGGTTCTGTCCGGCTTACTGGTAATTACTGTTTATAAGGGTATTGAATATGAGAAGAAGCGAAGAAGAGCCCGGGTAAAAGAATGAAGAAAATGACTGTGCTGGCTGCGGTCTTTTTCCTGCTCTCGTTCATATTTGTTGTACTTTTCTGGAATAAAATTGCTGAGCGCCTGAAACTGGAAGCTGATAAATCTGTGGAAATAGCGCTGGATCTTACCGGGGAAAAAAATAAAGGAATTGACAATAGAGGGTTTCGTTTTAGTAGTAGTGCGCTGAAAGCTGCAGGATTAACGGCATTTTGTTCTTTAGCTGACGCTGCTTTTATAAAAGATTGTGAAAAGATACTATTTGTTAAAACAGGAGAAAATGTTGATGTAAAAAATGAATTCAGGTATTCTTTTGAAAATAATATAATACCGGGTTGGGTGGGAAGTCCGGTTATTTGTACTAATGAACTTATTCTTCCGAAAGGTTTTTTGGGATTTCCCAGAGAAAATATAGTTACTCTTCATATCCTTAAAAGAGGAGAGGAAAACAAACTTTCAAAAGAAGATATATTAAAACGCTTCAGAAGAGCGGCAGTCGAGAGAAATATAAAGATATTGGTAGCTCCCGATTTTGAGACCGCGCTTAAGATTAAGGAAAGCTTGAGTGCATTGAAATATGAACAGAGATGTTTTAGCCGTAATCCCGTGAAAATGAGCCCGGTTCCAAACGAGGTTCAGATTTTTTTTAAGAAAATTCATGCTTTGCTTATATCGATTGTTTTTCCTTTATTTGGTTTTTTTTTGATGCGTCTTTTTAAGAGTACTTCTGCCAGGTTTTTGATCCTTACTTTCGTGTCTTTACTTGCTTCCTTTATCATTGCAGGCCTTCTTTCAGAGACGGATTTTATGCTGAAACTTAATATGTTCTCCGGAGCAAAATTAGCTGTGCTTTTGCCGCCTCTTGCCGTGTTCTTTATCCTGGCCTATGAAAACAAGGCACTCTTTGATAAAAAGGCTGCCAGTATTTTATCGGCAATAGTTCTTAGTTTTATTGTTGTAGTTGTCATAGCGAGGTCGGGCAATTACAGTATGCCGCTTCTCCCTTTTGAGAAAGAACTCCGCGAATGGTTCGAAAACGTATTTGTTGCAAGGCCCAGGTTAAAGGAATTTCTGACGGGGCATCCGGCAATGCTTTCGGGCCTGTATGTATACGTGCGTGCAAAGGTACCTCTGGAAAAAATAGCGGCAATTTTCTTAATCTCTCTCGGGATGCTCGGGCAAACATCGATTATTAATACTTTCTGCCATCCGCAGGCGGATTTTATTCTGTCTGTTCTTAGGACCATGTACGGACTGTTAATAGGCGTTGCAATAGGAGGATTACTTATATTATTCCTCAAACTCGCAAAAAAATACTGATATTCGGATATTTCGGTTTTAAAAACCTGGGGGATGATCTGATTCTTCTTTCTTTGGTGTCCAACCTCAGGGAAACCGCGGATATAACCGTTCTCTCGAAAAGGCCGGAGTTGACGGCAAAGGAATTATCGGTGAGGGCCGTGAACAGGTGGAATCCTTTCAGTATTCTCCGGCATGTTTTTCTAGCTAAGTCGGTTGTGGGAGGAGGGGGCGGATTGTTTCAGAATAAGACAAGCACCCGAAGCCTGTTTTATTACCTCTCTATAATTCTTCTTTCAAAGGTCTTCTTTAAACGGGTAGTGCTTCTTTCTCAGGGGATTGGGCCTATTTACGGCAAGTGGCCCAGATATTTTTCCCGCAGGATACTAAATCTTGCGGATATTATTACAGTGCGGGATCTCGGTTCCTATCTGGAACTAAAAAAACTCGGGCTAAAGGAAGATTCCATTATTACCGCGGACGCGGTTTTTGCTTTGGATTTTACTCCCTTTAGGAAGGAAAACCCAAATGCGGGGAAGGTCGGACTGGTGCTTAGAAAATTTCATGATTACGGTTTTTTTGTCGAGGAACTTCAAGACATAAGGGAGGATCTTGAAATCAACGAGAAAATAGGGTTTACTTTTTATCCTTTTCATTTACCTGAGGATAATATTATAACAGGGGAGATAAGGATTAAGGCAAAGCTTAAGGACCTTCTTGGGGAATTTTCAAACCTTGATTTAATCGTAGGCGCAAGGTATCACAGCCTGCTTCTGGCTTATGCTCTGCATAAACCTTTTATCGGAATTAATGTGGATACTAAAATAAAATATTTTTGCGAGACACATGATATGCCCTGCCTGGAGCTTAACAAAAATACTTTTAAAAAAAATCTTAAAAGTAGTATAATACACCTGATCGGTAAGAAAATGGAGTTTAATCCGGAAGAAGCCGGAAAAAGGGTTAAAGATTCCTTCTCTTTGGTGTTCGAAGATTAAGGAAGCAGGAGGGCGGATGTTGAGCGTTACGAGGTTGGTCAACGCATTGCAGCGGAAAACACGAAGCACTAAATTCGAAATTCGAAACAAAAAAGATAAATCGAAAAAGTAACAAAAGAAAAACAGGGTTTTATTTTTTAGAATTTTTCAGTTTTGTTTCGGCGCTTTTTCTGCCGTCAGGCAGAGTTTCGAGCTTAGAATTTCGAATTTGCATTACAAAGGATTAGCATGCTGGGAAAGTTAGTGTTGGCTTTATTCATAGGCTTATTCCCGGTTCTGGAGTATAAGGATAACTTTACTTCTAAGGATCTTTGCAACTGGGAGGTCCTTTCCGGAAATTGGAATACTGTCGCTGGTGAATTACACGGAACTTCAGGCGGAGGCGACGGGCTTATATTCTACAAGGGTTCCACTTTTAAGAATTTTGAGTTGGAATGTAAAATGCGGGTGGAAAACCGAGAAGGAAGCCTGGTATTCAGAGCTTCCGACAAAAATAATCTTTATATTCTGGTCTTAAGTCCCAAAGTAAATGAAGAATCCCAGGGCAGCCTTATGTTAATTCGGCGCATAAAGGGGAAAGAGACTTACTTTGCGGGGAGCGAACAGTATTTCAGGGTGAAAGAACCGGTAAAGCTGAAAGTCATCTGTGAAGGCAAAAAAATTGATGTTTATGTAAATGAAAATCTCAGGTTGTCTGTAGAAGATGATAATCTTAGCGCGGGTTACACGGGCCTCCGGGTTTTTGGCGATTTCTTTAACAGCGCCGGCGCGTATTTTAAGGAATTCTCGGTGAAAGAGACGGAAAAAAGTAAATGAAAAGAATTATTAGGTTCGGCGGCAATATTAACGGAAGTTCTAATCTTAGAAACAGATTGGTTCTGATCAGTTTTGTTATAGTCGGGATTATTTTAATGCTGTTTTTTACTTTTGCGGCCCTGGCTCTTGCCGTAGTTCTCCTGCCTGCCGGTATAATACTGCTGGCGGTAAGAAAAATACTCTTGACCGGCAGAAAATCTGACCAAGCATCTGAAGTTAAAGAAACAAGTAGGCAGGAGATGAAAGATATTATTGAGGTAACGGAATACAAAAATGCTGAAGAAATTAAAGTGCTTCCGGGGAAAAAGAAAGATGGAGACTAAAATAGAGTTTCTTGCAAAAAAAGATGCCGGTCAGTTCCGGAAGTTGGTTGTATCAGCGGATTCCTTTTTGAAGAGGCGGCTGTGAAATCAATATTGTGTTTTATTTTCCTTTTGACCGCTCTTACTTTTGTCTATGGTCAGGAAAAAACTGAAAATAGCGGGTTGCCTTGGGATGCCGGCGAAGAACTTGAAAATGTTTCTTACAGCGGAGGGCAGCTTTCCGGTTTTGCTATTACCGGCACGGGTATTTTAACGGCTAAGCCCGATAATGTTTATGTCCAGTTTACCGTTAAGTCCGGCCCTTCCGTAAATCTGAAAGCGGCAGAAATTGATGTTACCCGGAAAATAGAATTTTTAATCAGGGGAATTTGCAGGGAGTTTAAACTTAAAAAGGAAAATTTCGCGGTTTCGAATGCGGGAACCCAGGTGCAGGAAAGAACGAGGAAAGGTGTTTCTGCCGATGATCAATTTGACGAGGAGGGCAACCGCATAGCAAAAAAATCCTACAGCAATACGGCAAAGAAGACTGTAGTAATAAATAACCTCGGAGGTAAAAAGCAGACGGAAGTGATGGATATTCTGGATGCCGCGGCTAAATATGGCGGTACTCCTGTAGCAAACGCTGACGCGGAAGAAACTGCCACGGAAAGCGTATCCGATATTTCACAGAGTCTGGCTCAATCCAGGGGTGTTAAGGGCGCAACCTCGCTGAAAATGACGGAAAACATTCAAAATCCAAGTAATCAGTTAATTAATTACCATATGAATGAAGAAACTTTAAAGAAACTTCTGAAGGATACAAAAGGATGTTATTGTCGTCTAACACCGCAGTCAAAGACTGAATATTTGCCCCGGGAGGCGACGCCTCCTTGATGGCGACTTTTACTTTTTCGTGCAAAAGGGCCAATATAAACATTTCTGGCCAGAGTAGGGCCTGCATATGGATATTTATCCCAGATTTTTATGGCACCACAAGGGATAATGCAGATCGTCTTCATGTAT
>JAZDIO010000129.1:0-2235 GCA_043804965.1 Candidatus Firestoneibacteriota bacterium
AAAGAGCTTATTAAAACCATCAAACAATACATCGATTCTCACAACCAAAATCCAAAAGTCTTTGTCTGGACGGCTTCGGTTGAGTCAATCATGAATAAAATAAAAATAACTAAAGATCTGTTAGCGCCAGCACACTAGATAAAGCAGAGATCTATAAAAAAATAGGTGTGGCATATTTTAAAAAAGGTGAATGGGAGGAAAGTGAAAAAAGTCTTACGCTGGCATTGAATTGTTTAGGTGAAAAAAATCCTACTACAAAAATTGGGATAAGATATTCAATTATTAAGGAATTTATTATTCATATACTGCGTAACTTTTTTCAAGGATTCCAAATAAGAAAAGAATGCAATACTAAAGAGAATAATAAAGAAATAGTAATGATATATTTTATGTTAAACTGGATGTATGCATTGAGTGGCGGAGAAAAGTTTTTCCGTACTGTTATAAGAGGATTGAATATAGCAGATATTAGAATTGGAAAATCAAAAGAATTAGTGCTTTTATTAGGCCACTATTCACTTTTACTTGTGTTGGGTTTTGAAATATTCAGCAGATCTAAAAAATATCTTGATAAAGCAATAACTATAGGAACAGAATTAGGAGATGAATGGGGAGTTGCTCAATCTTTGGAATTTTTCGCATTTTTTTATGATTGGCATGGAGAGTATCATAAGAGTATTGAGTATTTTATAAAATCCAATGAAAGGCTCCGAAAAATTGGAGATATGTGGACATTAAGTACAACAGTACAAGTGCTCGGGCTAACTTATCTTTATTTAGGCAGCTTCCGGGATTCCTTGAATTATTTAAATCAGTGTTTGAAAATAGGTTACAGTATAAAAGATAATTTCGGCATAAGCGCTGCTTATAATTGGACTTCATTGGTTTATGCACAAAAAGATGAATTTGATAATGCAGAGGAATGGTGCAGGAAAAGTTTAAAACTAAGCGAAGATAAGAAAATATGGTTTGTGTTTTGTTATTCCTGTGCAACCTATGGTTTTCTTGAAATACGAAGGCATAGATGGACAGATGCAATAAGATATCTGGAGAAAGCACAGGATTTAAATGAAAGAAACACCTTTTTGACGGATTATGTTATACAATTATATCCTTGGTTAGCCGAGGCATGCCTTGGCGATTATTTGGACAAGTTTAATAAAGGCGAATTGGATAAAAGAACTAGAAATAGATATCTGAAGAAAATAAAGGAGGCGGCAAAAAAAGCGTTGAAAAAAACCAGGAACTGGCCGAACCATTACGGCTCAGCGTTGCTGGCTTACGCAAAGTATTGCGCAATAAGCGGGCAGAAAGGCCGTGCGGAGAGGTATTTCAAAAAGAGCATAGAGCAGGCCGGAAAGATAGGAAGGAAGTACGTGCTTGGCCGTGCGTATTTTGAGTACGGCAACTTTCTAAAGAGCCGCAATAAGGAAGAATCGGCATATTATAACTGGCAGAAGGCGCACAAGATATTCAGGGAGATAGGCTCCCGGGAGTACGTAAGGGAATGCGGGGAGTTATTAGGATACGGCAATGAGGAAGCGAAAGTGCCAGAGGAGTTGACGCCGTTGACAAATGCGCAGGGAAGGCTGAAGACGGAAAGGCGGCTTAACGCGGTAATAACAACAGGCAGGAGTCTAAGCTCGATACTTGATATGGAAGAGCTTCTGGAGAAGATAGTGGATTGTACAATAGAGCTGACGGGAGCTGAGCGGGGAGTATTGTTTTTATATCCTGAAGACAGGGAAGAAGACAGTGAGCTGGAAATAAAGGTGACAAGGAACATAGAGAAGGTAAGCGAAGAAGAGGAGAAGTTTCTTGTAAGCCGTAGCGTGATAAGGCGAGTGATAGCGGAAAAGAAGGCGATAATAATAGAAGATGCGGCGTTTGACGAGGATTTGAGCAGCCGGCAGAGCGTTGTAATATCTGGATTAAGGTCAATACTATGTTCGCCGATAATCGTAAGAGGCGAGATACTGGGTGTAATATATCTGGACAACCGATTGGTAAGCGGGTTGTTCACGAAAGAGGATTTAATGGCATTGGACTTGATATCGAGCCAGGCGGGAATATCGATAGAGAATGCGAGGCTGTACAGGAAAGCGATAATGGACGGCCTGACCGGATTGTACAACAGGATATTTTTTGATAACTACCTGCTGGAAAGTATAAAGAACGTGTTGAGATATAACAAGAGAATAAGCTTGTTAATGATAGATGTAGACCAGTTTAAGA
>JAZDIO010000130.1:0-2413 GCA_043804965.1 Candidatus Firestoneibacteriota bacterium
ATCAAGGGGGTCTTTATCTTCGGATTTTGCCTCAAGCACACAGATAGGATTGTTTTTTTCATCCAGAAGGAGATAGTCAACATATCCTTTTGGGGCTTTTTCAAAATCATCACCCAATTTTTCAAGTATTATATTGGCCTCAACACTGACATTAGCTCTACCTTCTGCAGAATCAATCAAGCGCCAGCCAGATTCCTTTAAAAGTTCATTTATTTTTAGCCTTGCTTTTGCCTCTTTTTGCATTATATCCTCGAGTAGTAGAATTAATCTAATTTTACCATAAAAGCCTCAAAAAAACAAAATTAAAAAAGGGCTTTTCCTTATTCAAGAAAACGCCCTTTTTTAATTTTAAAGATTCTACTTCTTTATCTTAGAAATAAGCGCGGGAACAACTTCAAAAAGATCTCCGACTATACCGTAAGTAGCAATCTCAAAAATCGGGGCCTGCGGATCTTTATTTATCGCTATTATGTTCTCCGAGGATTGCATGCCGGCCATGTGCTGAATGGAGCCGGACATTCCTACTGCAATATAAAGTTTGGGACACACTGTTTTACCCGTTTGTCCTACCTGGTGAGAATAAGGAATCCAGCCGGCATCAACTGCAGCGCGGGAAGCTCCTACCGCACCGTTAATAAGCTGCGCTAATTCGCGAATTAAGGCAAAGTTTTTAGCTTCACCAAGTCCTCTTCCTCCTGAAACAATAATATCAGCTTCGGAGAGATTAACCGTAGATTCAACTTCTTTTACAAATTCAACCAGCCTGGTACGGGCAACCAGGCAGTCTTCCTGGATGTTTTTCGCTATTATAATCCCTTTTCTGTTGGGGTCTTTAACTGCTTTTTTAAATACTTTATGCCTTACAGTCGCCATTTGAGGCCGGAAACTCGGACAGGTGATGGTTGCCATAAGATTTCCGCCGAAGGCAGGCCTGGTCTGCAAGAGAAGTTTTGTGTATCCGTCAATATCCAACTGAGTGCAATCCGCAGTAAGCCCCGTCTCAAGCATAACGGCGACTTTGGGAATAAAGGAACGCCCTAATGCAGTGGCTCCTGTTAAAATGATATTCGGTTTGTATTCTCTCACTAAAGCAACGAGCGCTTTCGAATAAGATTCATCGTTAAAATCTTTCAAACAACTCGAATCCACAACGTAAACCTTGTCAGCCCCGTGAAGAATAAGCTCATTGGCTCTTTCTGTAACATTATGCCCTATAAGCACGGCGCAAAGTTCTTCCCCAAGCTGAGCGGCAAGCTTTCCTCCTTCATTTAGCAGTTCGTAAACAACCGAGGCAATTTCTCCGTGTCTTTGTTCCGCATACACCCAGATGCCTTTATAAAGAGAAAGGTCCTGACCGGATACTTTTCTGTCAACCTGAATCAATATTGCTTTAAATTTTTTACAGGCATCCAGACAGGCTCCGCAATAGTTGCATTTTACAGGATCTATAAACGCTTTTTTATTTTCAAGCATTGTAATTGCGCCTTGCGCACAAGTAGGAAGACATAACTTGCAACCAACGCACTTTTCATTTAACACTTTTATAGCCACAATATCCTCCAAATCTTTTTAGCTTCTAGTTAATTAGTTTTGCTTCTCTTAATTTATTTACAGTTTTTTCGGCTTTTTCCTCGACTGTCGCGCCCTCGATTATTTCTTTTTTTCCGCTTCTTACCGGTACAAACACCCTGTTTACCAGAGTGGGCGAACCGCGTAAGCCGATAAAATCAGGATCGCACTCTATATCCTTTGCGCTCCATACCGCCGGCTTAAAGGTCCGGGCCTTCATCTTTCCCCGTAAAGACTCAATTCTGGGCTCATTTATCTCCTTAACTACGGAAAGAAGCACAGGAAGAGAACTTTCTATAACTTCATACCCGTCATCCATCATTCTCTCTACTCTGATTTTTTTTGCAGCCAAATCAATATTTTCTATTTTTTTAACCCAGGCAACAAAAGGAATATCCAGCCAGTTCGCAATACCGGGACCTACCTGAGCGGTATCACCGTCCATAGCCTGTTTTCCCGTCAGTATAATATCCGCCCCGCCGAGTTTTTTAATGCCTTGAGAAAGAGTATAGGAAGTTGCGAGAGTATCGGAACCGGCAAAAGCACGGTCAGAAAGCAATACTCCTTCATCCACACCCATGCCGATGGTAGTCTTAATGGCAAGGTCTGCCTGGGGAGGGCCCATTATAACAGCGGTAACTTTCCCGCCAAATTTCTCTTTCAGGCGCACAGCTTCCTCCACCGCGTACATATCAAAAGGATTCACTATGCTTTCGATGCCTTCCCTTATAAGAGTATTGGTAGCCGGATTTATTGCTACTTTTGTAGTACCCGGAACTTGTTTTATACATACGACTATGTTCATTGTTTTCTCCTAAAATGACAAATTACGAATGACAAATTA
>JAZDIO010000131.1:0-4710 GCA_043804965.1 Candidatus Firestoneibacteriota bacterium
GTTCAAGGAGAGCTCAAATGAAAAAAATACTTGCACTAATGTTCATATCCGTTGTTTTTGTTATGGCAGGCGAAAGAGGGGATGCCTTTGCTAAGGGTCATGCCGCTGAGACGAGCGAAGAAGCTGTAAAGTGGTATAAGAAGGCACTGTCGCTTTGCGGAGAATCTGAGAAAATACCAAAAGCCTGGGCTTATAATAATATAGGTTTTGTCTATGTAAAGGAAAGCAGATGGGATGACGCACTGGAATGGCTTGAAAAAGCTGTAGCTGAGGATGAAAAAAACCATGCTGCGTGGAACAATCTCGGTATTACGTATGAAAATATCGGATTTATTATGAAGAAGAAATTCTTGAAGGATAAAACTGCGAAAAAAGATGCCGCAGGCGAAGCAGCAAAAGATCCGGAGATAGAATACCTTCAAAAGGCTCTCAAGGCCTATCAAAAGTGCGTTAAATTAAAACCGGATGAAGAAAAATACAAGGTTAACAAGCTGAGAGTGGAGTCGCTCCTGCAGGTGAAATAGTGAGTGGTACACTGTATATTGTAGGCACCCCGATAGGGAATTTGGAAGATATTACTTTTCGAGCGGTAAGGATTTTGAAAGAAGTCGACCTCATAGCCGCGGAAGATACCAGAAAAACCGGAATACTCCTCAAGCATTACAACATTGAGAAGCCTCTTACCAGTTATTACGAGCATAATAAACTTTCAAAAGGGAATTATCTGGTCACAGAACTCCTTAACGGTAAAGATATTGCTGTGGTTTCAGATGCCGGCACCCCCTGTATTTCTGACGCCGGTTCCGCGCTTGTCGACGAAGCTTCAAAAAACGGAATAAAAGTTGTCGCAGTTCCCGGTCCGTCTGCGGTGGTCTCGGCGCTTTCCGTATCAGGTTTACAGGCTGACAGATATATCTTTCTGGGATTTTTAAAGAAAAAACCGTCCAAACGAAGGAAAGAGCTTGAAGCCTGCAAACATGAAGATAGAGTTGTTGTTTTTTATGAATCTCCGCACAGGATAGTCAAAGCTCTGGAGGATGTCAGGACCGTAATGGGAGAGGTATTTATTGCGGTTAATCGTGAACTTACTAAAAAATTTGAGGAGACAGCAAGAGGCGCCATCACCGAGGTTATCAATTATTTTACTTCAAAGAAAATTTTAGGAGAATTCTGTGTTGTGGTAAAGCCCCCGGGGAAATCTGAAGCCGGCGTTAAAGAGGACAAAGAGGAGGAGGAAGAAAGCGAATGCGAATAGTTAGATTTTCAATTGCGCTTCTTTTAATTCCTGTCAACATTATTCTTACCGTTGGTTTTATAAAAAACTTTTTATACTTTAAGGAAATAGAACACGGAGAGATTGTCTTCCTTGCAGGTGTTATTTCATATCTTCTTCTTCATTTTATTCTTTATCGTCCGGTTTTTATGCACGTGATGGCGCACGAACTGACACATGCTTTCTGGGCCGCGCTTTTTGGCGGGAAGGTAAAATCCCTGAATATTTCGCATGAAGGCGGCAGTGTTACCATGGACAAGTCTAATTTCTTTGTGGTGCTTGCGCCTTATTTCTTCCCGTTTTACACGGTAATTGCGCTTCTAATCTATGCTGTTGTTGACCGGAAATACGTTGATTTTATTGTTTTTTTGATAGGTTTGACATACAGTTTTCATGCGGCGCTGACACTTTATTCTTTGAAACAAAAACAGACAGACTTAAAGGAGTCCGGTATTATTTTTTCGCTTATGTTTATTTATTTTTCAAATTTGCTGATTCTTTCCGGTATTATTGCCCTGGTTTCCGAACAGTTTAATTTCCTTAATTTTCTGAATGAATCCTGGAAAATTGCAGAGGCCTTGATAAGATGAAAAAATATTTATTAATAGCCGGGGTTTTTGTGTTTATTCTTGTTTTTACAGGAGTATTTATCGGTTATATGGAAAACAAAAAAGAGACTACGCAGGTTAAAACTTCTGCAGCAGAGGCTGTAGCTCCTGAAAGGACGTTTTACGAGGAAACTGAAAAGGCTTTATCAAACTGGGAACAGGCCGGTAAGAAGAATGAAGTAGAAAAGGCCTATGAAGATATTCTGCAGAAGAATATAGGGAAACTTAGAGCGGAAAATCCCTATGTGGTTAATATGCGGGAAACGGTTGATATAAAAAAACTTTCCATACCAAAAGAGATAACCGTGGGAAAGGATAAAAAGCTGCTGAACAGCGCGGATACATTTGTTTATGCCGGTAAAACCTATGACGTCGGCTATTACGGAAAGAGCAAAAATAAAACGGTGAGGTATTATCTGGAGCAGGAGGACGGCAGAAAATATATGGAAATGACACTTGAAGGTATGTACCCGGCCGCCCTCTATGGTTTTAAAACGATAAAATTTTCTAAAAACGGAATACAGCTGCTTGTCGCTATGATGTTCGCGAATGACGATTCTTGGAGCATCAGGAATTTCTATATAACGGACAAGTCCGGGAATTTTGTAAAAATTTTCTCCTTTGAAGGCGCGTGGGTGGAAGAACGCTACGCCGATATTGACGGAGATAAAGAAATGGAGATGATACTTCAAAGAAGGCTTAACAGAGAGCCGGAAGGCGCGGCTGAAATAATAAAAACGCTTAAAGAAAAAAATTTAACCGAGTTCAATGCTATTTTTTATGAACACGAAATTATAAAATGGGACGAAAAAAACGCAAAGCTGGTAAAAGCAGGCGGTATAATTAAAGCTGACTTTTCCCACAAGGAGTAAGTATGCCGGAATTACCCGATCTGGAAGTGTTTGCCTGGAATCTCACGAAATATACGGCGGGGAAAAAGATAAAGAAGGTGGAGGTCTTTAAGGATAAACCGATAATGCCGTTAAAACCTGGGGAATTCATCGCTTTTGCGGAACAGAAAATAATTAAATCGATAAAACGCTTTGGTAAACAGCTTTTATTTACCTTTGATGACGGAAAAACCTTGCTCCTTCATCTTATGCTCCACGGAGAATTGTATTATCTAAATGAGGGCGAAAAGTTGCCGGAATATTCGGTAGCAGCATTTCATTTCTATGATAAAAAGATACTGGTTTTCAAAGATCATACGCAGTGGCTTAGGCTGCGGCTTTATACTGAGGGCGAACATGCGGTTGACCCGATTTCCCAAGCTTTTACTAAGGGATTCTTCAAAACACTCTTAAACGATAAAGCGAAAACAACGATAAAAGAAATACTGATAGATCAGGAAAAAATAACGGGTATTGGAAGTGCATACGCCGATGAGATTTGTTATAATGCTAAAATAAGGCCGCAATGCCCGGCGGGAGAGCTGGATGCCGGAGAACAAAAGGCGCTTTACAAGTCAGTTGCTGCCACTTTGAAGGATGCCGTTAAAAAAATAAAAAAAGGCATGAACGGGAATATTACAGGAGAATACACCGCGCATTTTGCAGTGCACGGAAAGAAAAAAGGTCTCTGTCCGCTTGGCCATAAAGTGGCTACTCTTAAAATAAGCGGCAGGGGAAGCGAGTACTGCCCAAAATGCCAGAGATAAAGCAAAGGACAAAGGACGAATTACGAAGGACATATGGAGGATCTGCATATAATAAACTTCCTTAAATTGTAATTTGTCATTTGTAAATTGTAATTTTACTGAATTAAAGGGAGCGTTGTCGCCAATATGAAGACTGCAATTAAACCAAAGATTGCCCTTACCATGGGGGATCCTGCCGGGATAGGGCCGGAAATTGTCCTTAAATCACTAAAGGAAATAGTGAAATTTGCCGATCCTGTCGTTATTTGTGATTATGAGTTTCTCAGGAGAGAAGCGAAAAAAAATAAAATCCGCGTGCCGGATGTCTTTTATATCGACCTGGGGAATATTGGCGGCAAAAAAATAACGTATGGGAAAGTGAGCGCACTTTCCGGCAAGGCCTCTTATGACTACATTGAGCTTGCCGTTCTCCTAGCAAAACAAAAACAGGTCGAAGCCGTTGTGACCGCTCCTATCACAAAAGAGTCATTTTTAGCTGCGGGAATAAAATATCCGGGCCATACCGAGATGCTTGCCGCACTTACGGGCGCAAAAGAATACGCAATGATGCTCGCCGGAGGGAATTTAAGAGTAGTTCTTGTAACTATTCATACGTCCATTGCCAGTGTTTCAAAGCTGATTACAAAAGAAAAGGTCTATAATAAAATTTCTCTGACCGTGGCCTGGCTGAAGAAATTCATGAAAATAAAAAAACCGGTAATTGCCGTTTCAGCTCTAAACCCTCATGCCGGAGAAAGCGGAATGTTCGGCAGGGAAGAGGCGGAAGAAATAATCCCCGCAATAATAAGAGCCAAAAGGATAAATGGAGTCGATATCGTGGGCCCGGTAGTTCCTGATACCTTGTTTTACAAAGCAAACAAGGGGATGTATGATGCCGTAATTTGCATGTATCACGACCAGGGGCTTATCCCCTTGAAAATGATTGCTTTTGAAAGCGGAATCAATGTGACGCTGGGTCTGCCAATAATCCGGACTTCTCCCGATCATGGTACTGCCTATGATATTGCCGGTAAAAACATTGCAAATCCAAAAAGCTTCATAGAGGCTGCAAGATTAGCAGCAAAGCTGACCGCGTACATGGCAAAAAGGCAGTGAGTAAAATGAAAAAAGTAAAAAAACGGAAGAAGTAAAAAAACATGAATCATTTAGTATTTTAAGTTCGTGGCGTGTTA